>JBKPMA010000402.1:0-10737 GCA_046731935.1 Acidobacteriota bacterium | reverse complement strand
GCGCCATGTCTGCCGTGGTACTCGTGCTGTCCGGTGCGAACCTGTCCGGCGTTCCTGCCGCGGGAGACATCATGGGTTCGACACCACCGCCGTCGGGTCTTCAGGCATCGTTCGAAGACCTGGGTTACGAACTGCCCGCTGGCTACATCGAGCAGCGCACGGATGCTGTCGCCATCTTCGCGCCCTCTGCGCCCGGCGACCAGACGCCATGCCTCTACGGCCTCGCCGGGCGAGCTCCGTCGACCGGGAATCTCGAGGCCGATGCCGAATCAGCACTGATCAAGACCGTCGTGCCTGGATTTCGCCGCCTCGACGATCGGCATGCCGCGATGCGAGGCTCCAGCCCGTCAGGGTGGCCGTACGCGTGGTACCGCGCGGCATTCGAAGGCAACTTCGCGGGAACGCAGCAGCCCGTCAACGCAATGGCCATGGTGCTTCCGGCCGGCGGCAACCGGAATCACATCGTCTGGGGCATGGGATCGATCGCCCGCTGCCTGCTCGACGATGCCTCGTTCGAGCAGTTGTTCCACGGGCTGCGTCCGGCGGGCTGGACGTCGGATGGCGGCCAGGCGATGACCAGGAGCCTGCTGGGCCAGTGGCGCTTCACTGCCGGCAGCGGGATCCAACAGCTGACGTTCAAAGACGGCGGGCGGTACGATCGTGATCTCGGCAGCCGCGCACGCGTCGGCGTCGTCGAGCAGACGGCGGCCACCGCCACCGGCGGCGGGTTCTCACTGAGAGACGGCCAGCTCGTACTCACGCCCGATCATCGCCCCGACAATCCCGATCGCTATTTCGCCCGTGCGTACGAAGAATGGTTCCAGGGCGGCTGGAAGCCGTCGCTCGCCCTTCTCGACAGCCGCGCCGCGCCGCCGCTCGTGGTGCAGTACTACCGGGTCGAACCCTGACGATCGTCCGCCATCCCGACTACCCACAGTGGGGGAACGGGTACGTCATACGGGTCCGGAAGACAGCGGTGGACGTCTTCTTCCACTGGGGCGGGAAGCGGAAAATCCCCGCCAGCGAGCGGCTCGAGACATCGCGCGCGGCTGGCGTGGAGCTGGACCTGTTTGCGTTGTGCGCGAGTCTGTCGGCGCAGTCCTGGTCCCGCGGTCATCACAGTGTTTACGCGATCGAGCTCGATAACGCAGTGTTGAAGCACCCGGCGTTCCGCGACCGGAATCCCGGTGGCGCAGTGAGCGGCTGCCTCTACATTGGCGTGACTGGCCTCGCCCCGGAGCAGCGGTTCGAGCGGCATCGAGCGGGCACCCAGTCGGCCCGGTTCGTCCGCACGCACGGAACGAGATTGCGGCTCGACCTCGTCGAAGGATACGCGCGGCTCCCGCATCGTATTGCCGCGTACATGGAGCCGAGACTGGCCGCGTGGCTGCGCGCACAAGGCTTCGCCGTGTGGCAGAACTGACGGAGTGACATGACGCCATGACAGTCGAGTTGACTCGGCGCGAACTGCTTGCCCTGGGCGGCAGCGCAGTGATCGCCGGCATCGGTGGAACCACCCTCGGGGCTGCGGCCCGGCCGACGGCGGCGACGAAGACCGCGAGACTCTCCGCGTGCCCACTCGAGGACGTACGGCTGCTCGAAAGCCCCTTTCTCGCCGCGCAGCGCCGTGACCTCGACTATCTCGTCGGGCTGCAGCCCGATCGCCTGCTGCACAACTTCAGAGTCAATGCGGGCCTCGAGCCAAAGGCGCCAGTTTACGGTGGGTGGGAGTCCGAGGAACCGTGGATCGAGATCCGCTGTCACGGCCACACGCTGGGCCACTTTCTCAGCGCCGTGTCGCTCATGTTCGCGTCGAGCGGTGACGCGCGCATGAAAGCGCGCGCCGACTACATCGTCGAAGACCTGCAGGCGTGTCAGAAGGCCACGCCAGGTGGACTCGTGTGCGCGTTCCCGGACGGATCGGCGCAGCTCGACAACGCTGCGGCCGGCCGACCGTTCGTGGGCGTGCCCTGGTACACGATGCACAAGATCTTTGCAGGGCTGCGCGATGCGCACGTCCTGACGAAGAGTGCCGCTGCGCTCGAGGTACTCACAGCGCTTGCGGACTGGACGTCCACCGCGACAGCGGCGATGACCGACGAGCAGCTCCAGAAGATGCTGGACCGCGAACACGGCGGCATGAACGAAGTGCTCGCCGATGTCAGCGCGCTCACCGGCCAGACGAAGTACCTCCAGCTCGCGCGCCGCTTCAGCCACGAGGCGCTGCTCGCGCCGCTTGCCGAGTCGCGCGATCCGCTCGACGGCCTTCATGCGAACACGCAGATCCCGAAGGTCATCGGCTTCCAGCGCATATTTGAATTGAGCGGCGATGAACGATATGGCGCCGCGGCGCGGTACTTCTGGGAGGCTGTCGTCGAACGGCGCTCCTTCGTCACTGGCGGCCACGGCGACGGCGAGCACTTCTTCCCGCCGTCGGAATTCGCGAAGCACCTGCAGTCCGCGAAGACGATGGAGACGTGCTGCACCCACAACATGCTGCGGCTGACGCGCATGCTGTTCCAGGCGAGCCCGTCGGCCCCCTATGCGGACTACTACGAGCGCGCGCTGTACAACGGCATCCTGCCATCGCAGGATCCACAGAGCGGGATGATGACGTATT
Source organism: Acidobacteriota bacterium (assembly GCA_046731935.1). GTDB lineage: Bacteria > Acidobacteriota > Vicinamibacteria > Vicinamibacterales > JAENWD01 > CAVUPP01. Next base: position 8,117 of record JBKPMA010000402.1, on the reverse strand, counting down.
TCCAGGCCACGCGGCCCGGATACGTCCGGCTGTTCCACACACCGGAGCAGTCCTTCTGGTGCTGCACCGGGACGGGGATGGAGAACCACGCGAAGCACGCGGATTCGATCTACTTCCTCGGGGCGGATTCGCTCTGGATCAATCTCTTCGTGCCGTCCACGATCGCGTGGAAGGAGAAGGGCCTGCGGCTCGATCAATTGACAACGTTTCCCGAGACGCCAACGACGCATCTGTCCGTGAAAGTCGAGCAGCCCGTACGGACGACGCTGCAGCTCCGCCGGCCTGGCTGGTGCCGGACGATGGCGGTGCGCGTCAATGGGCGGCGGTGGCCGGCGACGATCGGCGCCAACGGCTACGTCGCGATCACTCGCGAATGGAAGGACGGAGACCTGGTGGATGTAGACCTGCCGATGAAGCTCGCGGTCGAGCCACTCCCCGGAGCGGCCGATGTCGTGGCATTCGTGTACGGTCCAATCGTGCTCGCGGGACGGCTCGGAAAAGAGGGCCTCGCGCCGGGTAACCAGATCATCGTGAACGAGCGGGAATCAGGGACCATGTTGAACGCGAACGTGGACGTTCCGACGCTCGCAGGCGACAGCGTCTCAGTGCTGCGGCACGTGCGGCCGGATGCTCACGATCCGCTCACCTTCCGCACGTCTGGCGTCGGGCGCCCCACTGACGTGGAGCTGACGCCGTACTACCGTCTGGCCCACGAACGCTACAACCTGTACTGGACGTTGACGAGCGACTGACGCCTCGCGCGCGATACCTTGACATCCTAGGCATCGAGGGTTATGGTGATACCTCGAATGCCTAGACATGCACAGCAGGGCGACGCCGAACTGCTCCAGGGCACGCTCGACATGCTCATCCTGAAAGTGACAGCCCTGCGCCCCATTCACGGCTACGGGATCGCGCAGCGTCTCGAGCAGATGTCGGGCGAGGCGCTGCAGATCCGGCAGGGATCGCTCTATCCGGCCCTCTATCGCCTCGAAAAGCAGGGATGGCTCGCGTCGGAGTGGAAGACGACCGAAGGCGGACGCGACGCGAAGTTCTATCGCCTCACCAAGGCAGGCCGAGGCCGGCTCGAGTCAGAGACGGCTGGCTGGAAGCGGCTCGTGCAGGCGATCGGGCTGGTCCTCGACACGGTGGAGTGAGCGCCATGTCTCTTTGGCCGCGCCGCGGGAAGTGGGAACGACAGCTCGACGCCGAGGTCCGGTTTCATCTCGAGAGCCGCATCGAAGACCTCATGCGAGGCGGCCTGTCTCGACACGAAGCGGAAGCGCGCGCACGGCGTGAGTTCGGGCCCGTGGAGCTGACAAAAGACGAGTGCCGCGATCACAAGCCGGGTGAGACGCTCGCGCTGCTCTTCCGCGATCTGCGGCACGCCTGCCGATTTCTTGTCCGCAGTCCCGGCTTCACCGCCACCGCGATCGCGACGATGGCGCTCGGCGTCGGCGCCAACGCGGCCATCGTCGGCGTCGTGTACGCGACGCTGATCCGGCCGCTGCCGTATGCATCACCAGGCGACCTGTACGCCGTGGACGTCGCGATGGAGGATCAGGCGACGCAGTTTCCCACGCTGCCGGTGACCGTGCAGCTGTATCAGCAGTGGCGACAGGCCAGGACCGAGTTTTCGGCGATGGCGACGCTCACACCGTGGGAGTGCAGTCTGACGGGCGATGGCGAGCCCGAACGCCTCGGTGGCGCACAGGTCTCGACCAACTTCTTCGACGTCCTCGGCGTGCCCGTTCAGATTGGCCGCGCGTTCCGTTTCGAAGAAGAACAACCCGGCCGGGAGCGTGTGGTCGTCATCAGCGACGGACTGTGGAAACGGCGATACGGAGCCGACCCCGCGGTCGTTGGACGGACGATCTCCGTCAACGGCCAGCCGCACATCGTCGTGGGCGTGGCCTCGCCGTCCCTGCTGGTGCCGACTGGCACGCAGCTGAATCCCGCGTTGTCGTTCGCGCCGCGAGTCGATCTGTGGCGGCCGCTCGCACCAACCCCCAGGGACCTGCGAAGCGAGAGCTGGGACCAGGGACTGCTCGTTCGATTGCGGCCGGGCGGGACGCCCGATCGCGGTCAGCAGCAGCTTCAGGCCATGCTCGACGCAGTCGTGGCGTCTGTGGCACCGGGGCGCCAGGGCACGATCCGCACGCGTGTGTTTCCGCTGCGCGACGTGTATGCGGGCCACGTCCGCGCGCGGCTGCTCCTCGTCTTCGCCGCGTCACTGCTGCTGCTCGGCGTCGCGTGCGTCAACCTCGCCAATCTGATGCTTGCGCGGCTCGCGGGGCGCGCCGCCGAGCTCGCAACGCGAGTCGCGCTTGGCGCGAGCCGCATGCGGCTGCTCACACTCGTCATCGCGGAAACCGTTGTCGTGACGCTCACCGGCGGCGTACTCGGCGCGATTGTGGCGCACTACGGTGCCCGGGTGCTCATGGCGTTCGGGCCCGATGACCTTGCGCGGCTCGCGGACGATCGGCCGGCGATTCCCGTGTTCCTGTTCGCAGCGGGTGCGAGTGTGCTCACGGGCGTTGCCTGCGGCCTCATCCCGATGCGCCACGCGCATCCATCCGCAATTGCCGGCGCCTTACAGGAGGGCGGCCGCACTGGCCTCGGCGGACGGCGAGCGGCCCAATCGAGGCAGCTGCTCGTCGGGATCGAGATCGCACTGGTCACCATGCTGCTGGCATCCGCCGGCCTCCTGCTGCACAGCTTCGTCAATCTGATGGGTGCGGATCGCGGCTACGAGGTCGAACGAGTCCTGACAGTGGATCTGTCGCTGTTCGGCCAACGTTACGATTCGGGAGAGAAGTGCATCGCGTTCTACCGCACCTTGTCGGAGCAGGTGCGCGAGCTGCCGGGCGTGCGCGCGGCCGGTACGATCAGCGACCTGCCGGCCATCGCCGGATCCTCGGGTGCGAGCCGGAGAATCTTCTTTTCGACCGACGCTGACTTCGACCGTGCGGTGCTGGCGAGACCTGTTGCCATGATCCGGAGCGTCACGACCGGCTACTTCGCTGCGAGCGGCACCCGGCTGCTCAGCGGCCGCACGTTCGGCGACATCGAACCGGTCCCGGTCGCGGTCATCAGCCAATCGCTCGCACGCAGCCTCTGGCCCGAGCGGCGGCCAGCCGACGTCATCGGTCAGACGATCCGTCAGGGGAACGTCACTGGCGATCTGATTCTTGTGGCGGGCGTAGTGGCCGACGTGCGGTCCGGAGCGGCGGCGGCGGACCTGCCCCCGATCATCTACCGACCGCACGCGCAATGGGCCAGCGGTCCGGCAACGCTCGTGATCAGAACGACGCAGCAGCCCGAGACAGTCGCGCCCGCCGTCCGATCGCTGGTGCGGCGCCTGGATCCGAATCTTCCAATCGCCGGGATGCGTACGCTGCGCGAGGTGGTTTCGACGGAAGTCGCGGCGCGGCGCTTCCAGCTGCTCCTCACCGGCGCCTTTGCCGCCGTGGCTCTCGTCCTCGGAATTGTCGGTGTATACGGCGTCGTCCGATACACGGTGGCCTGCCGCACGCGCGACATCGGTTTGCGCATGGCGCTCGGCGCGGTCGAGCGCGACATCCTGCAGTTCGTCGTCAGCTACGGGATGCGTCCAGTCGTGATCGGCCTTCTGGTCGGTCTGGTCGGAGCGGCCATTGCCGCACGTGTGCTGCGGAGTCAGCTGTACGGGGTGCGGTCGATCGATCTGCCGTCAGCGGCAGCGTCCGCGGCTGTGCTCCTCGTCACCGCCGGGCTGGCGTGCTATCTGCCGGCACGCCGCGCGGCCCGTCTGGATCCGACGGCCGCCTTGCGACGCGACTGACTTTTCTTTGCCGTCCTGTCGCTGACATAGCGGTACGCGCCGGTGACCAGATCGCGAAGTGCGTCCGCGTGGACCCGCGAAAGCCGGACGAGCACGCACGGATAGCCGACGTAGTGATCCTTCAGATAGTACGTGTCCGGGTCTTCTTCAACGAGCGCATCGCGATTGGCGATATCCATCCTCACGACCAGCGTGCCAGGCTCCGCGGACGTATGCGACGCGATACACACGAACATCGTCCCGCGTACTTTGAGCGCTGGAGCGCCCCACGACGTCGTGACTTCGACGTCCGGCAAGGTCTTGCCGATCGCTTCGACGCGACTGAAGGAAGTGCGCCGGGGCATATGGATAGCGATCGTAGCGCGACTCCGATCGATTCAGCGCGGCCGCCACGGCGGCTGAGTCGGTCCCGGTGCCGATGGACGAAGTAGACGGGTCGGGTCGAATCCATCCGGGCATCGGCGGCTCCCGCACGCTGGTCTGGAGCCATCGTCTGCGGGAAGATATCGGTGTGAGCTCCGCTTCCACAATCGAGCAGGCCAGAGCCGCGTTCGACGCGGGCGCCTGGGCTGCCGCCTTCGCCGGCCTGTCAGTCGCGGATGCCGCGACACCGCTCGAGCCCGATGACCTCGATCGCCTTTCGAGCGCTGCGTACCTGGTGGGCGAAGACGAGGCCAGTATTCACGCGCGGACGCGCGCGCATACCGGCTTCCTCGAACGCGGGCGGCACCTGGAGGCTGCTCGAAGTGCATTCTGGCTGGCGTTTGTCCTTGCCAACGTCCCCGATCAGCGGGCCCAGGCGGCCGGCTGGCTCGCCCGGGCGCAGCGGTTGATCGACGGCATGAACGAGGCGTGCGTCGAGCAGGGATGGCTGCTCTGCGCGCTTGCGCGCCAACGCGTGAGCGACGGCGACATCACCGCGGCTCACACGCTGTTCTGCGAAGCCGTGACTGTCGCGGAGCGCTTCGCCAGCCGCGACCTCATGGCACTCGCGCTTCACGGGCAAGGCAGAACGCTCCTGCGCCTGAATCGTACGAGCGAGGGACTCTCACTCCTCGACGAAGTGATGGTGGCCGTCAGCGGCGGGGAGGTGGTGCCGATTGTGGCCGGCGCCGTCTATTGCAGTGTCATCAGTGCCTGTCACGATATGTTCGATCTCGGGCGCGCTCAGGAATGGACGACGGCCCTCCAGACCTGGTGCGACGCCAATCCGGACGCCGTCGCGTTCCGTGGCGACTGCCTGATTCGCCGATCCGAGCTTCTGCAGCTGCACGGCGCCTGGCCAGACGCCATCACGGAAGCGCAGCGCGCCTGCGATCGTCTGACGAAGGCCTCGCGCCAGCGGCCCGAGGGCGGGGCAGCGTTCTATCAGGTCGCCGAGCTCCATCGGCTGCGCGGAGAATTCACGAAGGCCGACGATGCCTATCGGCTGGCCAGCCGTGCAGGTCAGAATCCACAGCCGGGCCTGGCGCTCTTGCGGTTGAACCAGGGCCAGCTGAAGGCGGCAGACACGTCGATCCGTTTGGCGCTCCAGGCGCGGAGCGGCGATCGATCGCGCGTGCTGCTGCTGCGGGCGGCTGTCGAGATCATGCTGGCGAATGGTGACGCCGCCGCAGCGCGCGCCGCCGCCGACGAGCTCGCGCAGCTTGCCGTTCGAATCGATGCCGCGTTCGTGCGGGCGATCTCCTCACAGGCCCACGGCGCCGTCTGCCTGGCCGAAGGACGGGCGCTCGAAGCCCTCGACGCGCTTCGGGCAGCCAACACGGCGTGGCAAGATCTGGACGCGCCGTACGAGCGCGCACGTGCCCGAGTGCTCGTCGGGCTCGCGTATCGAGAGCTTGGCGATCGGGACGGCGCGAACCTCGAGTTCGATGCCGCGTCTGACGCGTTCGAGTCGCTCGGCGCAAGGGTGGACGCGGCCGCGATTGCCGTATACACGCGCGAGTCGGCGCCGGCGGGTTCGACGAATCTCACCGGACGCGAGGTGGAAGTGCTGCGGCTGATGGCTACCGGTGCCACGAACCGGGCCATTGCCAGCCTACTGAAGATCAGCGACAAGACGGTCGCGCGCCACGTCAGCAACATTTTTGACAAGCTCGACCTGTCATCGCGCACGGCCGTCACGGCGTACGCGTACAAGCACAAGCTTCTGTAACCGCGCGATCACGAAGGCTCTACATAGAAATACCCACAGAGCGGCGCCGCTGCCGTGGGCATTCCGGCCGATGCCGGCGGCGTGCCGCGCGTCGTACGTTCAGGCATTCACGAGTCGACATCGGTTCGTGGCAGCAAGGAGGCGCATCATGCCTGAGACGTACGTGAACGCTCGCGTCAACACTGTGATCATCGGTGGCGGACAGGCGGGGCTGTCGGTGGGGTATCACCTGTCGCTGCTCGGTATCTCATTCGTGATTCTGGATGCCAGCCGCCGGATCGGCGACAGCTGGCGGCATCGCTGGGACTCGCTGCGGCTGTTCACGCCGGCGCGGCATGCGGGTCTCGACGGCATGCCGTTTCCCGCAGAGCCATTTTCGTTTCCGACGAAAGACGAGATGGCCGACTATCTCGAGACCTACGCGCGGCACTTCGAGCTGCCGGTCCGATCGGGCGTCCGCGTCGACCGGCTCTCACGCCTCGGCGATCGCTTCATCGTCGTCGCGGGGCGCCACCGCATCGAGGCCAGCAACGTTGTCGTTGCGATGGGCAGCTATCAGCGGCCTCGCCGTCCCTCGTTCGCAGGTGAGCTGCGCTCGACGATCGTGCAGCTCCATTCGTTCGAGTACCGCAACCTCTCGCAGCTGCATCCTGGCGATGTGCTGATCGTGGGCGCCGGCAATTCCGGCGCGGAGATCGCCATCGAAACGGTCGCGCGCCATCGCACCTGGATGGCTGGACGTGAGACCGGTCACGTACCGTTTCGCGTCGATGGACTGGCGGCACGACTCGGCCTCAGCCGGTTGGTGCTGCGCGTGATCTTCCACCGCGTCCTGTCAATCGCCACGCCGATCGGTCGAAGGCTGCGGTCCAGAATGCTGCACCGTGCGGCGCCTCTGATTCGCACGAAGGGAAAGGACCTCACTGCCGCAGGGGTGCTGCGCGTACCGCGCGTGGCCGGCGTCCGCAACGGACTCCCGCTCCTCGAGGACGGCCGTGTGCTCGACGTCGGCAACGTCGTGTGGTGCACCGGATTCGATGCCGCGTTCTCGTGGATCGATCTGCCGGTGTTCGGTGCGGACGGCTTGCCACAGCACGAAGCAGGAGTGGTCGCGTCAGAACCGGGACTGTTCTTCGTGGGGCTGCCATTTCTCTACGCCTTCTCGTCGGAGATGATTCATGGCGTCGGCCGCGACGCCGCGCGAATCGCCGGCGCGATTGCGGCGCGTACTGCGACGGCCGCTGACACCGAGCGGCGGCCTCTCGCGGCAACAGCGTGAGAAAGCCGACATCCCAGCGCGCGGCGCAACCTCGATGCGTTGAGGGACGCGAGTTACTTCGCGTAGTAGTAGTAGCAGCCGAGCAGCGTCCGTTTCTTCGTGTCGTGCTCGGCTGCCATCAAGGTGATCGTCCGCTCCTTGGCGACCTCGAGCCCGCATGTCTGCATGCCATCGCCGTGCTCGCAGCTGCCCAGTGCCTTGCCCACCGCCTTTTCGGCGTGCGCACGTGCCTCGTCGAACGACGCCTCGAGCACCACTGAGAAGCCGACACCCATACCGACGCTTTCGGGGTACACCTGCACGACGGGCAGGCCGACGATATGCACCTTCTGCTTGGCCGCGAACGATCCATCGCTGGCAGGAGCGTCGAACGTGCTGTTGAAGATCTCCGCCATCTTCTGTGTCTGCACTGGATCGTCTTTCCAGTCGCGCCACGAATCCTGACAGGTGGCCAGACGTTCGATCATGGTGTCTGCCGGTGTCGTGGATTGGAGGGCGAGTGCCGACGCGAGGGCGACGAGCACGACCGTTTTCATGGCCCACACGGTACACTAGATCGACGGGGTCACCTGGCGCCGCGCGGATTCGATCTATGGCGTCCACCTTTGTCGCGTGGAAGCGCGCGAGTCGAGCGCAATATGACTATTCCCCGCGAAGTGCTTCCATCGGCCGAACTCGCAGCGCTCCGAATGCGGGGGCCAACGCTGCCGCAACGGCGACGATGACGAGCAGCACGGACACGGACAACAGCGTCGTCGGATCGCGTGGCGACGTTTCGTAGAGCACTGACTGCAGCACTCGCGATAACCCCAGAGACGCGATCAGGCCGACTGTGAGACCGGCGGTGACCAGCCGTAGAG
>JBKPMA010000401.1:0-4143 GCA_046731935.1 Acidobacteriota bacterium | reverse complement strand
TGATTGCCTACTCGTTGCACGGACGGACAGCACCGGCACTGGCGGTGGGCATGGCTCGTCCACGCCAGCTCGAAGGGCGGATGATGGCGGCGCTCGACGAGGCGCGGAACCGTGCGGTCCCCTCTGTGCGGGTCCGCGTCGCCGGTGCATGCGCTGCTGCTGGTCTGCTGCTCGCTCTGGGTGGCGTTCACCCGACCACCGTTGCTGCCGCGACGACGCTCGACGACTATGAGCGTGGGATCGTGCTGCCGGAGACGGCCGCGACCGCGGAATCGGGGTCGCACACCCATCATCACGACAAACCGTCGCTTCGCCAGATCGTCAAGACGTCACTCGTGGAAGCAGCCGCTGCTCTTGGTGTGCCCGATCAACAGCGGCCCGGCACCTGGGAGGTGCAAGCGTCGGAGACGCCAGGTATGGTGCACCTGCGAGTCACCGAACAGGATTCGTCGTCATCAACCGACGTACCCATCGCGCAGCTCGAAGGTCTGACGGGCGTGAAGCTGAGCACGGCCAACGGACCCATCCAGTTCAAGCTGCGGCGTGACGCCGGCACGTTCGCGTTCGACGGCGTCGTGAAAAACGGTGTGGGCGCCGGTACCTTCGAGTTCACGGCGGATCCCGCATTCGCGGACGGCCTCGCGAAACGCGGCTTCTCGCGACCAACGGCTCGCGAGCAGTACAAGTTGGCGCGTGCCGATGTGGGGTATGCGTTTCTGGACGAGCTGACGGCGCAGGGCTATGCAAAGCCCCAAACCGAGGACCTGGTGCGAGCAGGAGAGCACGGCGTCTCTTCGACGTACCTACGCGACATGGGAGCGCTTGGTTACCGTCTCGGCGCCCTCGATCCGCTGATCACGCTGCGGGACCATGGCATCACGCCCGAGTACGTGCGCGAGCTGAGCGAGCTCGGCTACAAAGGACTCGCGGCCGATGCCATCCGGCAGGCACGCGATCACGGGATCACGCCGGCATACGTGCGAGGTATGCGCGACGCCGGATACGGCTCGTTGTCGATGGAGCAGCTCATCACCGCGCGCGACCACGGCGTCACGCCCGAGTACGTTCGCGGGCTTGGCGACGCCGGTTACCGCACCGTGGCCCTCGACGAGCTGATCGACGTCCGTGACCACGGCGTCACACCGGACTACGTACGCGAGATGCGGCAGCTGGGATACCAGCTGCCGCTTTCGGGCCTCGTGGAATTGCGCGATCACGGCGTGGACGCTCGGTACGCGGGGGAGATGGCCGACCTCGGCTATAAGAACCTTCCGGCCCCGGCCATCCTGAAGCTGCGCGATCATGGCGTGACACCGCAGTACGTGAAGGAGCTCGCGTCGCTTGGCTACGAGCGCCTTTCAACCGACGACGTGATCATGCTGCGGGACCACGGAGTCACACCCGATCGCATCCGCGCCGCGAACGCCAAGGCCAACACGCGGCTGCCGATCGACATGCTGCGGTCGTACGTGGACGGCGGCGGCCGCTGAGCCGCCGCCGCGGCCTCACTTCTCCGACTGCTGCCGCCGTCGTCTCGTCGCCGCCTGCTTGGCGTGCTTCGACAGCGCGCTGTGTGAAGCCGCTGACCGCGGCTCTCGCTTCAACGCACGCGAAGCAGCCTTCGAGCGTGTCTGCGATGCCGCACCGGCCGTCCGGCGGCGTCCAGCCGAGACTGCGCGTGCCGCGTTCTTCCGCGTGCGGCTCGAGGCCTGGCCGGCCTTCGGCGGCGGTAGCGCCACGCCCGAACGGCGGGCCTTCGACAGGCCGATCGCGATCGCCTGCTTGGTCGATCGCGCGCCGTGCTTCCCCTCACGGATGTGGTCCATCTCTTCGCGCACGAACTCGCCGGCCTGCGTGCTCGGGGCCTTGCCTTCGGCCTTGTCGCGCTTCGCGCGTGCGATCGTCGCTCTCTCTGGCATTGCTGCCTCCTTGCTCGCGGCGCGTTGCAACAATGATTCCTATGTAGCGCCATCGGCCCTCGGGGCAGGCACTGGTGGGGCCGTTCGCGGTCGCGTGGGGTCGCTCGTGTGGATTTCGGGAACGGGTTCGCCGGTCTGTTCTCAAGCACCGCGCTCGGTGCGTTTCGCACGCTCGCGATCCGAGTCGAGGCGACCTTCTAAGGACGCGGACCGCGCCGAACTCCCAACTTCCACACCCAACGCCCAACGGCCGTGCGGGGTCGTGTGAGTGTTGGCAGTTGGATGTTGGGAGTTGACGCGCGCGCGTGTGCCGTCAGGTCCTGTTCTCAGGCCTCGGTGGTCTCGTCTTCGTCGTCTTCTTCGTCCGCTTCATCGTCCTCGTCGTCGTCGTCGATGAAGAGGTCCTTCTCCTCCACATCGTCTTCGACGTCGGTGTCCTGATCCTCCGTCGTCTCCGGAGGAGCGTCTGGGTTGGCGAGACGCTCGGTCTCTGCCGCGAAATCGTCAGTCATTGGGTGAACTCCTTGTGGGGTGCAGGACTCAGTCTCCAGCGCTCGCAACGCCAACGAGCGCCGGCTTCGTAACGGCCGGCCGAACGATCTTCTGGCGTTTCTGCGGATAACGTTCCTGTGGAAGCGGGCCGATCGCGACCGCTTTCCCGGTTTCGGCCGACTCGTAGAGCGCGCGGACGATCTTCACGTCTTGAAGCCCCTCGCGGCCGCCAGGCTCCGGACGTCGATCGTTCTGGATGCAGTCGGAGAAGTAGAGCAGCTCTGGCGCGAACTGATCGCGTTTCGGGACCCGCTTGCGGGTGGTTTTGCCGCCGGCCGTCAGGACGTACGACAACGTGTCCGCATATTCGTATGCGGGATCGACCCGGACGTGGCCCTTGGTCCCGACGATCCGGTATGAGCCCACGTCGGCGGCATTGAAGCTGCTGACGAATATGGCGACTCGCTCGCCATCGAATCGCAGGATCGCGCCTGTGGACTCGTCGATTTCCGAGAGGTGGCGTACGCCGCTGTTCACGGACACGGCCACGACCTCTTTGGGCTCGGCGCGGAACAGATAGCGCGCGGCGTTGATGCAATACACCCCGATGTCATAGAGCGTTCCGCCGCCCAGATCGCGCTTCGCTCGGATATTTCCCGGCTTCAGCTGCATCGAGAAACTGGACGAGAAGAATTTCGGCTCGCCAATGCGCCCTCGATGCACGAGATCGATCACTGACAGATTCAACTCGTCGAAGTGGAGGCGGTAGGCCACCATCAGCTTCACCGACGCCGACTCGCACGCGTCGATCATCTGCTCACACTCCGCTTCGGTCACGGCCATCGGCTTTTCGCAGAGGACGTGGACGCCGGCGTTCGCTGCCCGCACGGTGTATTCGGCGTGCATCGAGTTCGGCAGCGCAATGTAGACGGCGTCCACCTGCGACAGGCAGTCGTCGATCTGCTCGTAGGAGAACGCCTGCACGCCGTATCGCTTGGCGAGCTGACGACGCTTCACTGGACTGCCGCTGACCAGCGCCGCCAGTTCGGAATTTCGGCGCGCATGGGCGAACGCCGGCAGCACCGCTACCTGAGCGATATGGCCAAGACCGACCACCGCGTACCGCACTTTCGTTCGTCGCCTCGATGTCACGCGCTACTGACTCCCGCCGGCGGCAATGCAACCGTAATGCCCGCAATCAGTACGGATGACGCGCGAAGGCTCCGTCCGGCGCGTGCTTTGCTTTGATGAGTAGCGACAGCCGAGTTCGCCGCTGTCAGAGCTGAGATATGGCGGAATCGCTCGGCAGAGCACACAGGGGCAGCAGGCATGTACGGGAGCGTCCGCCCGAGGACGCGCCCGCGTACGTCGAAATCACCTGGCGCACCATTCGGCGGGTGCTGCTGACGGCGGTCTTCGTGTGGATATGGCTGCGGCTCTGGCCCGTCATCGTGGTCGTGCTGGTGGCCGCGGTGCTCGCCGTCAGCCTCGAACCGACCGTGTCGTGGCTGGAGCGCCGCCGGGTTCCGCGAGCCCTGGGAGCGGTGCTGCTCGGCGTGGTCGTCCTCTGCATCGTTGCCGGATTCGTCGCCGCGACGTGGACGTCGCTGTCGGCGCAGGCTCATCTCGTGACCCAGCAGCTGCAGTCACTCGACGCGTCGATCATGAGCCAGGTGCCGCCGGTGCTGGAGCCGATGGCCCGTCGCGCGCAGCAAGGCGTGATACCCAAAGG
>JBKPMA010000400.1:0-6740 GCA_046731935.1 Acidobacteriota bacterium | reverse complement strand
GTTCTACGCCGAGCCTTCCATCCGCGTGGGCGATACGGAGGGGATCCGCGGCGAGCCCCGCATCCCGTGGAACGTACGTGCTGCGGCGCTGCTCAAACGACGGCTCGTCTCGATCGGCGCGCTCGTCGTCTTGAGTACCGCCGTCGCTGCCGTCGTCGCCGTGCGCACCATTGGCGCGATTGTGCTTCCAGCGCCGCCGCCCCCGCCGCAGCTGTATCCGACCGTCGCAGCCGTCAGCACGCCCGACCTCGTACTCGCGATGCTCGACGCGGACGTCCTCACCGGCTCGCTGAACGAGCCCGCCACGGCCGGACTCCCCGCACCGCCGCGTCAGCTGTGGTGGGCTCCGATTCTGTGGGTAGCTGGCGGCACGGCCTTGGTTGCCGCCGCCGCGCTCTGGGCCAGGCGCCTGCGATCGGCAGCACGCGACTGGACACGGCGAGCCTGGCGGCGCGCGCTGGCGGATCTGCCCGGTCCGTACGATCTCGATTTCCGCCTGCGCGATCTGGTCACGCGGCTGCCGAAGGCCGACGTGGAGGAAGCGGCGACGATCATCGGCCGCACCTTCTCGCGACACGCACCGGGAGACGATCTCGACGTCCGCTCCACCATTCGGGAGACCTTGCGAACCGGCCGCCCGCAGCTCGTGTTCCAGTCGCGGCACATCCAGGAGCCCGTCCTGGTGCTCCAGGACATTTCACAGCCGATGGATCCGCACGCCGCCCGGGTGAATGGCCTGCTCGACGATCTGCATCGGCAGGGCGTCGTCCTCGATCGGTGGTACTACGACGGGGACGTAAGCCGGCCGGCACCGCGCCCGTTCGCCGCGCCTGTGCCGCTCGAGCAGCTGCTGCGGCGGCGGGACGCTGGCCCGGTCATGGTGATCAGCGCCGGGGAAGGTCTGCACGCGTCGGTCGCGAGCCCAGACAGCGCCTGGCTCGACGCGCTCGCGGAATCGGATCGGCGCGTGTGGCTGACGCCGGTCAGCGACTCGCGGCTCTGGCCGGCGGCCTTGCAGCGGGTGCCGCTCCCGATTGTGCCGATGACGCGGCGCGGCATGGTCGAAGCCGCTTCGCTCCTTGCACACGCCGAACGGATCGGCACCGGCGTCTCGAGCCGGATGGTCCACGAGGAACGCCGCGCCACCACCGGTGACGTGCGTCGCATCAAACGGCTGGCGAGCCTCGTCCCGTTCCCCACCGTGTCACTGCTGGAGCTGCTGCGCCAGCAGTTCGCGGAAGATGTCCCCGAGGCCGCTGTCATCTATGCGACCGGCGGCACGACACTCGGCGGCGACCTGCCGTTCCGCATGACCGACGAGGAGATTCGAGACCTCACAGGAGAGATGCGGCGCGAGCAGCCGGCGCTGGAAGCCAAGGTGCGCGAGTACTTGCTTCGAGTGCTCCGCGAATCCGAGCCGCCGGACGGCTCGGCGGCGCACTATCGCTGGGAGGCGTCGACGGCTATCCAGCAGCTGCAGCTCGCACGTTTGCAGCAGACCGAATCGACTGCACCAGCGGAGGCCGTGCGGCAGTTGAGCCGTGGTCCGCTCTGGGAGGAAGTTCGCGTCGCGTTGGCGCGGCAGCCGGCCGTCCCTGGCCTGCCAACGAAACCGCCCGCGGTGTCACCGGCGGATCCGCCACCGCTGATCGCAGCCGTTAGCGGCACGGCGCCGTTCAAGTGGAGATGGCCGCGCGCGGCCGATCTTGCAGCGTCACTCGTGCTGGCCCTGCTGGCCGGAACGCTCGTCGGCTTCACGCCGGTCGCGCGCCGCACGGTCTCGCACCGCCGCGGAGCGTACTTGCTCGACTACCGCGTCGACGGGTCGAACCAGGGGGCGCTCAGCGTCCGCCTTCGTGATGACAGCGGCGTTCCGCTGACCGTGCAGCTGTATCGTGACGACCGCGCGTTCGGGCCGCCGTTGACACTGGATCGCCAGGTCGGCGCGTCTATGACGATCGAGCTCGCGGCAGGCGCGCACGTGTTCCAGGCACGAGCGGTGCTGCCCGACGGCGCGCTCGCCGTCAGCAACAGCATCTGGGCTCCCTCGACGCTCGTCGTCATCAACGCCCAGCCGTGGGCGCGTGTGACCATCTCGTCCTCGGACCGGCGCGTGTCGGCCGCAGAAACTACGCCGGTCGCGCTTCGCCTGCCGGTCGGGGACTACACGGTGTCATTCGAGAACGGCGGGATCACACCCGCCTCGACGCAGCAGCTTCGCGTCACCGCGCCCGGTCCGCAGCTGGTGAACGAGCCGATGGACTCGAACGCGCTCGATCTCGCGATGAAGCGGCTCTCGGTAGGAGCCGGCCTGTCCGGAGCCGTTGAGAGCAATGCGGCTCCGACGGTGCGACGTCCGACAGCGTCGAAGAAGTAAGCCTCGGCCGAAGCGATAACCCCTTCGCCCTCAACCAGACACATCGAGTGAGCCCGGCGATCTATCGATGCCGCATCAGCGGCTTTGCAGCTGATCGAGGATCCGCGGTGAGATGTACGCAGTGTCGTCTGACGTCATGGCGAGGGCGAGATTCGCTGAGCGGAACGTCTCGCGTGCGGTCTTGAGCATCGATGCATCGCCCTGGCCGACGAGCACCTGGCCTACCATGGCGCAGACCAGATAGAGGCGCATTCGCGGCGGCGCGTCCGCAGTGTTTGCCGATGCCAGCAGGCTGGTGGCTGAGGAGTAGTCGCCTGCGAGAAACGCGCGCACGCCGTTGCCCCACAGTGTCTGCGCCGTGGCGATCGTCGGGTACGGATTGGGGGCGATTGGCGTCGGAGCGGGCTTGGCCGCGAGATAGGCCTGCAATCGGGCCAGCCGCGCATCGCTCACACCGCTCTCGCTCGCGACGGAAACGAGTCGCTCGACTTCCCTGCGATTGTCACTGCGCATGGCCGCTTCGGCCTCCGTCAGAACGGCGTCGCCTGCCTGCGTGATCAACGCGTCGAGGCTCTTGGTGTCTGCAACGAGCTTCTGGTTCGATACCTGCTTCGCCGTCGTCAATGCCAGTTCAGCACGGCCGGTGTTCAGGTAGACCTGGGCGAGGTAGTAGTCGGGCGCGAAAGGTTTGTAGGTCTGGCCGTAGTAGAGGACGTTCGGCCCTTGTTCGGGGTGCCGTTGCTTGGCTGCGAACAGCATGGCTTCGGCCCGCTTCCAGTCTTTGTTCCGTACCGCTGCCACTCCTTCGTCGTACGCGTCGGACCACCGCTCAGGGATCCCCGACGAAGCCTTCTTCGCAGACTCCTCGGCGAGGCCCACGCACGTCGTCGCGACGAGCACGAGAGCAATCGCAGCGAAGGTGGAACGGCTCAGCACAACGATCCTCCTCTCGTATCGACGGCAGTCCCCACCGTTCGTTACACCACGAGAACTCCGCCCAGTCGGCCGCGCGCCGCGAGCTGTTTCCTGATTGCGGCGATCGGCACGCCTTCGTTGAACTCCGGATGATAAAGGGGCCGGTAGTTGGGATCGCCCGCGTGGTGCAGCGCCACCAGATCGAGGTGCTGGTTGAAGCACGGCGAGCCCGACGATCCGGCGAGCGTGTTGGTCCGGTACGTCACCCGGGTCTGGTTGGCATTCGTGCCGATCACGGCCTGCGTTTCGAGGGCCAGCTTCATTGGCGCCCCCTCGGGATGCTGGACGATGAAGAGCGGCGCCTGCGGCGTGAACACCCACTCCGCCGAGGGGAGACCGATGACGCCCCGCTTGTCGGCATTCCGTTCGGCCGTTTCACCGATCGGGCTGTCGCCCAATGCCTTGCCGCCTGCGGGAGTCGCCGTTTTGAGCAATGCGTAGTCCAGCTGCTCGGGCTCTGGCGTGCCCGGCTTTGGCAGCGGCTGCTCGTCGACGGGACTGTGCGGACTGGCATCCAGGATTGCCGTGATCCCCACCTTCGTACCCGAATGGACCGTGCCGTCGGCCAGCTGGCGGTAATCGAATCGGAGCACGACGTCGGTCAACCGCGCTGTGAGGCCCTTCGCGGTGTACTGGCCTTGCTCGCCGCAGATCACCGCCTCGACCACGTGGTGATTGGTCAACACGAGGTCCGACCCGATCAGGAAACCCGTACCGAAGGTGGTACCCGCGTTCGTGGCGACCTCGATCCGGCAGACGCGGCCTTCGATCTCGGCCAGCCGCTCGCGCCACCTCGTGATATCGAGGAAGCTGTTCGACTCGACGACGATGCGTTGGAGTGCCCCGTCGCCCGGAGTGGCCATCGCGAGATTGAATTGTTCCCCGATCAACGCCAGCGCTGCGTTGCCGGGCCGCGACGAGCGCGCGGCCTCGACGAGACGAAGGAAGTGACCGCGTGCTTTCTGATCCTGAACGAGCAGGAAGGCGACTTCGTCGAGCGGCGCGTTCGAGCCGGCGATCGTGGCGAGGTTCAGGTCAAGCCTGAATTTCGCCATCGCGCGGAGATCGGCGTAGTCGGGATACGCGTCCACGAGGGCGTTGACCAATCCCTCGTACTGCGCCCCGGACACGGTGAGCGTCGCAGGATCGACCAAGCTCAGCGGCATTGCGTTCGTTCGGCGGGCTGGTGTGTCGCTTGGATGCGGCGGCGAGCAGTGTACTCGCAATCGCGTCGATCGACACACACGCAGGTGGGAGGTTAGCCAGTTCGAACGAATTGAACTACGCTGAGCCGAGGAGTCCCTGATGTGATTGTCTCAGCGAGCCTGCTCGCCCTGAATCTGCTGGTCCTCCAGCCTGCAGCGGCACCGCCCCAGACCGTATCGACGCGTTCCGATCCGGCCGCTGCATCCGCCGCTGCACCTGCTCCACCGATCACCGAATACCGGCTGCCGCCAGACAAGCAGGCCAAGGCTGACAGCTTGTACGTCACGCGCACCACGCTGTTCACGGTGTCCACCATCGCCGCCATCCTTCTTCCGCTGGTGCTCATCCTCCTGCGGATCGGTCCCGCCTACCGGAATCTCGCGGAGCGTCTCAGTCGCCGCCGCGTCGTGCAGGCGCTCGTCTACGTGCCGCTGCTGCTCCTGACGATGGCTGTGCTGTCGCTGCCACTCGATATCTACGGACAGCACGTGATGCGTGAGTACGGCATGTCGGTGCAGACGTGGGGGTCATGGACCGCCGACTGGGCGAAGGAGCAAGTCTTGACGTCGGTGATCTGCGTGCCGCTGCTGCTGGGCATGTACGCGATCATCCGGCGCAGTCCGCAGCGGTGGTGGCTCTATTTCTGGCTGCTGACGCTGCCGGTCATCGTTTTTCTGATATTCGTCACGCCGATCTGGATCGATCCGATCTTCAACACGTTCGAACCGCTCGCTCAGAAGCAGCCGCAGCTCGTCGCTCCAATCGAGCGGGTGCTGGGCCGCGCGAACCTCACCGTGTCGCGCGATCGCATGTTCGAGATGAAGGCCAGCGAGAAGGTCACCGTCTACAACGCGTACGTGACGGGTATCGGGGCGACCAAACGGATTGTGGTTTGGGACAACACGGCGCGTGACATGACGATCCCGGAGACCCTCTTCGTCTTCGGTCACGAGATGGGCCACTACGTTCTTGGCCACATTTATCAGCTCATGGGACTGATGGCCGCATCGCTCTTCATCGCGTTCTGGACGAGTGCGATCGCGATACGGGTGCTGCTGGCGCGGTGGGGACCTGCGTGGCACGTACGCGACCTCGCCGACTGGGCCTCACTCCCGATCCTGATCCTGCTGCTTGCGATCGTGATGCTCGTGTTGACGCCGGCGTTCAACGTCTACAGCAGACATCTCGAGCATCAGGCAGATATCTACGGTCTGGAGGTCACGCACGGTCTCTCGCCAGACTCGTCGCAAGCGGCCGCATGGGCATTCCAGAAGCTTGGCGAGAAGGCGCTGTCGTATCCGAATCCGAACACGCTGTTTGTGATCTGGGCGTACGATCATCCGCCGGTGCGCGATCGGCTCGCGTTTGCGCTCGGCTACAAACCGTGGGATCACGGCGTCCCACCGATGTTCGTGAAGTAGGCGCGCGAGGAATCAGGCCGCGGAGCTGGTGATCTCGAGCATCTCACGCACGCGCTCGATCAGCGTCTCGGGGGCGAAGGGCTTTTGCAGGAACGCCGCACCCGGCAGCGCATGCTCGTGGCGCAGCACATCGTCGGCATAGCCGGACATGTACAGCACGGGTGTGAGAGGCCGCTCAGCGACCACGCGACGCGCGAGCTCAACGCCTGTCATCTCGGGCATGATGACGTCGGTCACGAGCAGATGCAGCGGACCTCGATAGTCGCGCAGCATCCCCATTGCCTCTCGCGCCGAGCCTGCTTCGATCAGCGTGTACCCCCGCTGACGCAGCACCGAGCCAACCAGGGCCCGGACAGCGGGCTCGTCTTCGACGACCAGCACGGTGCCGGCGCCATTCCCACTCGCGGCACGCGTGCCGGGCAGCCGTTCCGCCGGAGCGTCGGCACGCGGCAGATAGACGCGCAGGGTCGTGCCCTGCGCCGGAATGCTCTCGCAGAAGATGAAGCCGGCGCTCTGCTTGATGATCCCGTAGACCATCGACAGGCCAAGTCCGGTGCCGCGCCCGAGCGGCTTGGTCGTGAAGAACGGCTCGAAAATCCGCGCGACGACTGCCGGCGGCATGCCAGTTCCCGTGTCGGTCACCTCGAAAATGACCCACTCTCCTGGCGGGATCGGAACACCCTGCTCCCACCGCGGCTTCCGGGTGGCGACGCGCCTGGTCGTGATCGTGATCGTCCCCCCGTTCGGCATCGCGTCGCGGG
>JBKPMA010000399.1:0-6621 GCA_046731935.1 Acidobacteriota bacterium | reverse complement strand
CAGTGCATCGTGAATCATCGCGAAACCAAACGAAGATACGTATTGATCGCGTCGGTGAGACTCGAGCTCTTTCAAGACGTTGCGGGCGTCCTGTGTGCGCCCCGCCGCGGCAAACGCGTACCCTAAGGCTTCAACCCTCGAGTTATGCACGCCCGATGGCCGTGCCGCCAATTCGAGCTCACGGATGGCATCATCCAGGCGACCCATCGCGATGAACGTGACGCCAAGTTGGAAGTGTGCGTTCGTGTGCCCCGGAAACAGCTCGAGCGCCCGACGTGACGCGGCAATCGCACGATCGTACAGCCCCGCCTCGCGATGGGCGATTCCGGCGGCTATGTGCGCATTGCCGGAGAGTGGATCGAGCTTCATGGCGCGTTCAGCTGCGGCAAGGGCCTCGGCGACCCGTCGATGCCGAATCAGCGACTCGACGACCCCCAAGGGGAATTCCCGCCCCCCCAGCAACTCGGCTCCGCGCTGCAATGCCTTATCCCCTTCCTCCCACCGCCAGTAATGGAGATTGAGGATCTGGCCGAGCGCTAAGTGCGCCCGTGGAAGCGTGTCATCGAGTTGCAGCGCCTTACAAACCTCTTTTGCGCAGCCACTTAGTAAGTCACATGGAAGTCAGCGCCAAGACAGTAGCCGAGCGCCGCCGCGCATGAGTCAATGCATATGTATGCGGAATCGGCTGGTTTGAACCGGTCGCGGCAATCTCGCCGCCGTACTCTGTCCTTCGCTAGCAAGAGAAACATCAATGCCTTCCAAAAAAGCCGCCGTCACACACGTCACGATGATGCTCTGCCTCGTTATGGCCGTGGTCACCATCACTCAACTACAGGCATTGAGTACTTGGTCCCCGACGGGCTCGATGAGCACGGCGCTCGGCCACAGTGGCGCAACGTTGCTGGCGGATGGCCGAGTCCTCGTCACTGGGGGTTGGGGCTCTACCCCCCCCGGGGGTGTCACTCCAGTCGCCCGAGCGGAGCTTTACGATCCGAGGCTCGGCACGTGGATGCCAGCGGCTGCCATGAGCACGGCCCGCAGCCAGCACACAGTCACACTATTACGCGACGGCCGAGTCCTCGTCACCGGCGGTATGACAGCATCTAGTATCTTGGCGAGCGCGGAAATCTACAATCCGGCCTTGAACACCTGGTCGATAACAGGCTCGATGGGTACCAGCCGCTTTTACCACACGGCCTCGTTGCTGCCAGATGGACGGGTGCTTGTTAGCGGCGGTCGCTGGGGCGGGTTAGGAAGCGCGGAAATCTATGATCCTGCGCTGGGCACCTGGTCGTCGATCCCGTCGATGAGCACGCCGCGGTGGACGCACACGGCCACGCAGTTGCAAGACGGCCGCGTGCTCGTCAGCGGCGGCCGATACGACGACATCCACACCTCAGACAGCGTAGAGATTTACGATCCGGCGCTGGGCACCTGGTCGCTAACGGGGTCGATGACTGCGGGCCGAGCAGCGCACGCTGCAACCCTGCTTTCAGACGGCCGGGTGCTCGTCAGCGGGGGTTACAGCATTCAGACTTACGAATACGACGATGGCAGTGGCGTTCTTGTGCCGTATACCGAGTCCTCGTACTGGCAAAGCGCCGAGATCTACGATCCGATCGCGGGAACCTGGCAGCAGACCGGCTCGATGCGCGCTGGGAGCCGCTACGATCACCCGAGCACGCTGCTGTCAGACGGCCGTGTGCTCGTCAGCGGCGGTGCGACCTACTCCTTCGACCCAATCCTTGCCAGCGCGGAAATCTACAATCCGGCGAACGGGACCTGGTCGCTGACGGCTGCCATGAGCACGCCGCGTCAGGGCTTCACCGCCACGTTGCTACCAGACGGGCAGGTGCTCGTTAGTGGGGGGTTTTCGGGGCACGTTGAAGTGAACACGAACCTTTTGGCGAGTGCAGAGATCTATTCGCCTGGCGAGCCAGACGCGACGCCGCCGCGAGTGTCATGCGCCGCGGCAGACGGCGTGTGGCATAACAGCGATCTCACGATTGCATGCACCGCAAGCGATGTCGGGTCTGGACTGGCGAACTCCGCGGACGTGAACTTTAACCTGACCACCAATGTGCCCGTCGGGGCGGAGACGGCCAACGCCGTGACGAACAGCCGTCAGGTCTGTGACATGGCGGGCAACTGCAAGACTGCCGGACCGTTCAACGGAAACAAGGTGGATAAGAAAGCGCCGACGATCGCGATCGCGTCACCCACCGCGGGTGGGACATACGGGGTGAATGCGAAGGTCGCAGCAAGCTACGCCTGCAGCGATGGTGGCTCTGGGATGACGTCGTGTACCGGGCCGGTCGCAAACGGAAGTCTCATCAACACGTCCAAGGGAACCAAAACGTTCGCGGTAACAGCGATCGATTCCGTCGGCAACTCCGCCACCGTGAGCGTGACGTACAGCGTGGTCCCCGGAAGGAAATAGTGGAGACACCTGAATGAAACCGCTTTCGTGATGTCGTCAGCGAGGCGACCAGCGGCTCTTGGACGATCGCGGCCGATGTAGTCGCAGATCTGCTCGAGATCGTCGGCCGCATCCGTGGTCCAGCGGACGCGCATTAATCGCGATGTGGCCGATTCATGCGAGCAGCGATGTCATCGTGATCGAGCAGCGTGCCTTCGCGGGCGACTGCGCGACCCTTTTCGACCTCGGCGCGAAACCACTCGTCATGGTCGATCGAGCTGGCTAACAAGTCGAGCGCCACCTGTTCTTTCCAGCAGGAATCGCGTTCGACGGAAAACGCTTTGTTCGAACCGCCGTAACCGCAACGGCGTTCAGCTACTTGCGGCCGATTGTGGGCGGGAATGAAAGTGTGGTGGACCTGACCGGGATCGTGCCCGCTGGCGACGAGCCGAAGGCGAGTCGCCGCGTGCCTGAGCACGGTCAGCGTCGGCCAACGACCGAATGAAATGAGGGAGTTGGTGGACCTGACCGGGATCGAACCGGTGACCTCCTGAATGCCATTCAGGCGCGCTCCCAGCTGCGCCACAGGCCCACGTCGGAAGGAACTTCTGATCCTAGCAACTGCCAGACCGGGCGTCAACGCAACGCCCCGCCCGACAGCGCACATCTGCCAACGCACAGACGCCCGTACCGCGCTGGAACGGCTGGCACTGATTAAACCCTGAGTGCCACCCAGTCAGCGGTTAGAATCAGCCCGACTCGCGGGAGACCACTATCAGTGCCGCGCCGGCTCGAGTCCGCTGATACTCCGCACTGATCCCAGAATGCCTCGAGCGACATCAACGCGCGTCCGTACGCTCGCCATCACGATCGCCGCGGCGCTTGCGGCGGTCCTCGCCATCATCGACCTGGCCGCCATCCTGCTGGTGGTCTCCGGTTCCCAAAAGATCGTTCGACTCGGGTTCCGGGTGGTCCGTCCGCACGATGTCTTCGGCGCCGCGCAGGTGGACGTCGTGTTGTGGGCCATCGTCGTCGCGTTGGGCTGGCGGCACCGAGTGGTCCGCCGCGCGGCTCTTGCCTGCTTGGGTGCAACGAGTCTCCTGACGGCCAGCATCTATTGCGCACAGGCGAGGCAAACGTTCCCGATAGGCGACGGAGCGCTCATCCAGCTCTACACGCTGCTCGCCACCAAGGGAAAGCTCGTGGTCGGTCCGTACTCACGATACGGCTGGCACCATCCCGGCCCGCTGTATTTCTGGATTGCCGCGCCCTTCTTCGCACTTGCGAACTTGAAGAGCGCCGGTCTTCACCTCGCTGTCCAGTGCATCAACGCCGCGTCGGTGCTCGCCGCCGCATGGATTGCCGCGCGATTTGCGTCGCCGCAACTGGTCGCCGCGCTGCTCGCAGGAACGGTCGCGTACGGTTGGCGAGCTCGCGAGATTCTCGCGAGCTTGTGGAACCCGCACGTGTCGATCATGCCGACGATCGCATTGCCTGTGGTGTGCGCGGCTGTGGCCACTGGCGAGGTCGCCTTGATTCCGCTTGCGGTCACCCTGAGCAGTTTCATCGCACAGACGTATGTCGGCCTGTTGCCCTACGCCGTGGGACTGTGTTCGATGGCCATTGGCGCCGCTATGGCGACCTCTCGTATCGAGCGCGGCGTTTGGATCGACTCAAAGACCTGGCGCGTGCTCCATCTGACGGTCTGGCTCCTCCTCATTCTCTGGAGCGGACCGCTCGCGGAGCAGTTGACGCACAGCCCCGGCAACCTGACTCGACTCTTTCACTTCTTCCGGGAGGCCGAAGGGACGCCTGGCATCAGAGACACGCTTGTTGCGTGGGCAGACAACGTCGCCGGCACCGTGATGCCTGAGTTCCGCTTCAACGGTGGCGGTCCCTTTTCGCCGAGCCCCGCAGCGTGGCCCATCCTCTATGCAGCGTTGGTAACAGTCCTGCTCGTCCCCGCAAGTCTCGTGTTCAGGGTCAAGAAACATCGTTTCGATGCGGCGTTGGCGGCGCTGCTGTTAGTGGCACTCGTCATTGGCTTCTGGTCGACGAGCAGAATCGTCGGCCTGATTCCTGCCTATGGGATCGTGTGGATATCGGGCATCGGGACATTCGCAGCGTGCACGATCTGTGCGGCCGCCATCACCTATTTCATGAGGGCGCCTGGACGGTCGTCGCGTCCCACCTGGGTGGTAAACGCGATCTGGGTTGGTTTCGCTCTCGCGTACGTGACGATCGTCTGGCAGCTTCCTGACACCCGCGATGAGCGACTCCCTCGCGAAGAGAGAGATGTGAGCGCGCTGTTCGACGATCTGCAGGTCTATCTCGAGAAATCCGGCACGCGGAAACCGCTGTTCCGAATCGGCCGTGACATGTGGGCATGGACGGCCGGCCTCGGCTATCAGATGCAGCTGGCCGGTCGTGACTTCGCGGTTGAGAAGAGCGCGGTGT
Source organism: Acidobacteriota bacterium (assembly GCA_046731935.1). Taxonomy (GTDB): domain Bacteria; phylum Acidobacteriota; class Vicinamibacteria; order Vicinamibacterales; family JAENWD01; genus CAVUPP01. The sequence continues at coordinate 1,745 of JBKPMA010000399.1, read as the reverse complement.
TCATGTTCACTGATGCGTTCGCGCCTGACGGCACGGAGGATGCCCTGGTGACAATTGCGCCGCGGTCCGATCATCGCGCATTCGAGACACGCCAGGGCGACGTGCTGGTCGGGTCGGCAGGATTCGTCGAGATGCATGCTGTCCCGTTGACGCCGTACACTGCCCGCTGAGCGCAGCCGTCCGGGCCATCGCGAACCGGCTCGGGGCGGCGCGGCCGATTGAGGCCACTCGCGGCGAAGCACGGATACGCGCAAATTCGCCGTGAAGCCGGCGCCAGCACGTCCTATCATGAGCGCAGATGACGAGGCGCGAGTGGCTCGTACGGACGGCCGGCGTCGCGGCGATCGGTTCGATGGGTGGGGCCATGTCTCCTGCAGGCAATCGCACTGCGCGCGAGGCCGTCGATCATCTGTTGCTCGGAGTGTCCGATCTCGACCGGGGGATTGCGTACATCGAGCAGCAGACCGGTGTGCGAGCGCGCGTGGGCGGAAGTCACCCGGGCGTCGGCACGCGTAACGCCCTGCTCTCGCTCGGCGGTCGCCAATATCTCGAGATCATCGCTCCCGATCCCTCGCAGTCCTCCTTCGGCTTCCAAATCGACATCCGGCGTCTCGGGGCGCCGAAGCTGGTCACGTGGGCCGCGGCAACGACAGATCTCGATGACGTAGTGGCTCGCGCGCGCGCCGCAGACTTCGGCGTATTCGGTCCGCGTGACGGGTCCAGGGTCACGCCTGATGGCGTGACGCTGCGTTGGCGGAGCGCTGGCATCCGCGGCAGTCTCGAGGAAGGCGACGTGGATGTCATGCCGTTCTTCATTCAATGGAGTGCTGACTCGGTGCATCCGTCGGAGGATGCGCCGCAGGGCTGCCGGCTCGTGGCGTTTGAGCTCCAACATCCAGATCCGTCGAAGGTGAAGGACACGCTACGACGATTCGGAATCGACGCCGATCCTTCGGCAGCACCACAGGCGACGATGAAGGCGACCCTCGACACGCCGCGCGGACGCGTGGTGCTGTCCTGACAGACGCCCCCCATGAGCAGCGACCGTTCGTGGAGCACCAGCGCCGTCGGCGACGAACTGTTCGCTCTGCTCGCCGAGCGCTTGCCGTCGTCTGAACTGTGGACGCTGCTTCTCGAGGTGATGAGCGGCCGGGCGGCTCGCCGGACGCCGAAGGATCTGCGCGCCCAGTGGGAACACGATCGATTCACCCAGCCCTCGGCCATCGACGCACGCCGCCAGCTGGCGATAGACGCGGTCCTCTTCGAGGCCGCGAAAGGCTTCGAAGCGATTGAACTGTCGCCGCTCGCGCCGCTGGGCGTCTGTTCGCAAATCGCGCCGACGAGCCAGCACCGCGTCGTCTCGGCGCTCAGGGGCACGGAAGTGGTCGCTGACCCGACGAACGTGCTCGCCCTCGAATGCGCGCGGCGGCTGATGGCAGACCCGACGCAGATCGCCCGACTGGCGGCGTCGCATCGGGCGGTGCGCGCGCAACCCGCGCCGAAGGGTCCTGGCTACGCGCAGCATTTCCGGCTGTTCTGTCTGGTCACCGCCGGCCGCGAGCGCATCAATCACGGCTTCATCGTCGAACACGTCATCGAACACATCGCGACGCACCTGGCGGCACTCGATCGACTCGAAGGCGCCGGGTACGGCTTCGCGGACCGCCAGCTTCGCGTGCTGGCGACGCCGCTACGCGCGGACGCGGCCGATCGGGTTGGTGCAGCGTTCGCCGGCATCCCGGTCG
>JBKPMA010000398.1:0-4732 GCA_046731935.1 Acidobacteriota bacterium | reverse complement strand
GCCGACATCCGGCTGCTCATCGAACGCAAGGTGATCGACGTGGCGACAGCCGCTCGGCTGGCCTCCGTCGGGATTGTGACCCTCGCGGATCTGGAAGCGGCCATCGAGCAGCACCCGGACGCTGTACCGGCGCCGTTGGATGCGGCGGGCCGGCAGGCCGTCCACGATCTGCGCAAGTCGCGCACGCCCATTCCGCTGGGCCGTGCGTGGGACATTCTGGACGACGTGCTCCCTGTCATCCGTGAAGCAGGTCGGGAGATCGATCGCGTAGAAGTCGTGGGCAGCACGCGCCGGTTCGCGACGTACTCCGCCGATCTCGAGATCCTCGTGTCGTCTTCGGATCCCGAACTCACTGTTGCGCGCCTGACGGCAGGAACGCCGGACGTCATCCGGCATGCCACACCTGGCCGGGCGGTGCTCGCGATCGAACGGTCAGAGATTGGCGTGCATGTGGTGAGGCCCGACGTGTTCGCGGCGGCACTGTTCCATCTCACGGGATCGCGCACACACGTGGCGGCCATCAGGGCGCGCGCGGCCAGTCGAGGGCTCAGCCTGGACTGGGCCGCGTCCGACGCGTCGAAGCGTCCGGCCTTTGCGCAGGAGGCGGATCTCTACGCCGCTCTCGATCTGCCCTACATCGCTCCTGAACTTCGTGAAGGTGAAGGCGAGATCGACGCGGCAGCCGCGGGCAGGCTGCCAGCCTTGCTGACCGTCGGCGACATGCGCGGCGACCTGCACATGCACACCGATTGGAGCGACGGACGCCATCCGATCGATGTGATGGTGGATGCCGCCAAAGCGCTTGGGTACGAATACGTGGCGGTGACCGATCATTCAAAAAGCTCCGCCATCGCCCGCGGACTCGACGCCGATCGTCTCTCGCAACAGCGTGACGCGATAGCCGCGGCGCGTGAGCGGCATCCGCAGATTACGATTCTCCACGGCGCCGAGGTGGACATCCTTCGCGACGGATCGCTCGACTTTCCCGACGCAGTGCTCGAAACGCTCGACGTCGTCCTCGCGTCGCTTCACGATCCGGGATCGGACTCCGGAAAGCGGCTGACGGATCGATACATTTCGGCTATGCGGCATCCGCTGGTCCAGATCGTCACGCATCCGACCAACCGCCTGGTACCGGGGCGGCCCGGGTACGCACTCGACGAGCCCAGGTTCTTCGAAGCCGCCGTCGACACGGGTACCATCGTGGAGATCGACGGGGCGCCAGGCCATCTCGACATGGACGGCGCCATGGCTCGGCGGGCGATTGCAGCCGGCGTCGACGTGAGCGTGGATGGCGACTGCCATCGCGCCGAGCGGCTGGGCCATCAGATGGCGTTTGGCGTCGCCATGGCACGCCGTGGCTGGGTGACCGCCTCCCATGTCGTGAACACCCGGCCGCTCGCCGCCTTGAAAGCCACGCTCGCCCGAAAGCGAACGCATTCGTGACGCCGGGACCACGATTGTCGCGCCGGAATCCAGGCTCGCCAGTGTCGTGGACGGTGGCGGTCCTCGCACTGGCGGTCGCGCTGATCGCCTTGGCGCTCTACTACGGCACGCTGCTCCCGGGGCTCGATTTCGGCGACACGGCGGCCTTCCAGGATGCCGGGGGCGCGCTCGACGTCACGCCTCGTCAGGGGTATCCCCTCTACTTCGCGCTCGGGAATCTCGTGGTGTGGGCCGTCGGCGGCGAGCCCGCGCATGGGATGAACCTGGCGTCGGCGATTGCCGCTGCCATGGCGTGCGGCGTGCTCACATGGCTGGCTGCACGCATCACGCAGTCGACACTGAGTGGGGCATTCACGGGCCTGCTGTTCGCGGGGTCGTACACGTTCTGGTCACAAGCGATCATCGCCGAGGTGTATGCGCTGCACCTGCTCATGCTCACCCTCTCGCTGCTGGCGCTGGTCTGGTGGAGTGAGCGGCCGTCATCGCGGTGGCGGCTGGCTCTGTTCTTCGCCGTGTATGCGTTGGGATACGGCAACCATCTGATGATGGTGCTGCTGCTGGTGCCGGCGACGCTGTTCCTCGCCGTGTCGATGCCGCGAGGTCTCAGGGATCTCCTCGCGCCGCGAGTCGTCGCGCTCGCGATGGGGCTCGCCGCGCTGGGGTCGCTCCAGTACTTGTGGAACCTCCGCTTCTTGTACTCGCTGCCGTATCCGCCGAACACCTTCGTCGACGCAATCCAGACCTTCTGGTTCGACGTGACGAAGAGCGACTGGCGCGCCACGATGATTGCGGGCATCGACAGATCGGCCTATCCGCGCCGGATCGGCATGTACCGCTTCGATCTGCTGCAGCAGTTCGGTTGGCCCGGCGCCGGACTCGCGCTCGTCGGCCTCCTGTGGATGTCGATACGGCGATGGCGGCTCGGGCTGCTCCTCGTGTCGGGGTGGCTCGTGGCCGTCACCTTTGCGTATACGTACAACGTCGGCGATGCGCACGTCTTCTTCCTGCCATCCCACCTGTTCGTCGCATTGCTCGCGGGCGCTGGTATCGCGGGGTTGGCGGGACTATTCGACCGGTACATGGGCGCATGGCCGATGGCATTCAGAGGGGCGGCCGTTGTGCTCGTACTCGCGTACCCAGCGTGGCGGATGTGGGATACGTGGCCTGCCGTGGACCGGAGCGAGGACCGTCGTCCAGAGCACTTGATCGACCAGTTCACGGCCGGACTCCATCCCGACTCATCGATCTATTTCGCCGAGTTGAACTGGCAGCTGCAGAACGGCCTCGATTACTATGTCCACCATCTGCGGCCCGACGTCCTCCACATGAACGCGTCCGATCGCGTGCTCACCCTGCCGTGGCTCTTCACCAGCAATCTGTCGCACGGCCGCGACGTCGTGCTGTCGCCCCAGAGCCGGCGTCTGGTCGAGACCGCATATGGGGCGCTCTATGCCATCGAGCCGGACCCTGACGCGTCCCCAGCGCCTCTCGCGCGGAGGCTTGCCGCGCTCCCCCGGGGAACGGTCTATGTGCTGGCGCTGCTGCGCGCCTACAACGACATACCGCTTGATACGGCGGAGCTGGCCGACGCGGTATCGGAGCTCACGGCCGGAACGGCCACGCTTCGGACCGATGGCGTCTATACGATCATGGCTGGACGTACGGGCGAGGCTCCCGCCATCATCAAGACCGCCGCGCAGCCGTTTCGACTCCGGCTGGCGGTGGGCGGCGTGCCGCTCGACATCCGGATGGAGTCGTGGCTGCCGGTCGATACGATGCGCCGAGCGGGATTCGGCCATGTCATCGTCGAACACCGTCACGTCTTCACGCTGGAGCGCGGCGTGAGCGTCGTCGGGCTGGGATCCGACCGGCGGCCGCTGGTTGCGACCTACGCGTCGGGTCTGTTCGAGCCGCCGACGCGGTTCCGCATCCGGGCCAGGCCTTCGGCTTAGAACAGGGTCACCGTGCTATCGTATCGAGACATCTCGCGCCCCGTCCGACAGCTTCTCTTCGTGGCGCTGTGCGCCGTCGGTGCGGCGCCGGCCTGGAGCCAATCCACGGCACCGCCGGCCCCCGACGCCCTCGCGCGCGCCCTGCAGCGCAGGTACGAAACCGTGCGCGACTTCAAAGCCGAGTTCGTGCACAGCTATCAGGGGGGCGCCCTGGCCAAGACGATCACCGAACGAGGCACGGTGCTCGTCAAGAAGCCGGGAATGATGCGCTGGACCTACGAGGGCCCGGACGCCAAGGTGTTCGTCTCGGACGGGCACAAGCTGTATTCGTATCTGCCGGCCGATAAGCAGGTGTACGTGGGCACGGTCCCCGAGGATCAGGCATCGACGCCCGCTCTGTTCCTGACCGGCAAGGGCAATCTGCTCCGTGACTACACGGTGACGGAGGCGCCAGTGCCCGCCGGGGCGCCTGCGGGCAGCGTCGCCCTGCGGCTGGTGCCCACGCATGGCGATCGCGACTACGATTGGCTCGTCCTGGTCGTGGACCGAGAGTCGCTGGTGTGGCGCATGCTGCTCGCCGGCGACCGGCAGGGTGGCCAGTCCTCATTCACGTTCTCGCACGTCCAGGAGAACGTGGGGTTGATGGATCGCGAGTTCACGTTCAAGATTCCTCGTGGCGCTGATGTCATCACCGACACGCCCCCACGGCAGTAGCAGACGCGCCCGCCCCCGGGCGCGCATCTTCACGTGCGCGTCGTGGAGGCACGGGCTCCTGCTGGCGCTCGTGACCGCGAGCCTTGTCGCCGGCTGCGCCACGAACCAGCTGCTCGATCAGGCCAGACTCGCGGAGCAGCAGCAGGACTACGATCGCGCGGTTCTCGAATACGGCAAGCTGATCAAGCTCCACCCCGACGATCGCAACATCCGCGTCGCCCTCGATCGTTCCAAGCTGCGTGCGGCCGAGGACCATTACAATCGCGGGCGGCGGCTCGCCTCGGCCGGTAAGTACGAACCGGCGCTCATCGAGCTCCAGTTGGCCTCGGAGCTCTCGCCGACCAACGGGGATATCGACGCCGCGCTCCGCGAGACGCGGGCGGCGTTCAAAAACCGCATTGCCGTCTCGCGCGAGGGGAAGACGCAGCTCGAAACCCTGATCGAGCACGCGCGCGAGATGCCGTCTCCGGGCTTCGACCTTCCGCGAGACCTCAAGCTGCCTTCGTCGGTCGTGTTCAGCGAAGCCAGCTCGAAGAAGGTGTTCACGGCGCTCGGTCGGCTCGCCAACATCAACGTGGTCTTCGATCCGGCATTCCGCGATCAGCCCGTCACGATCGATC
>JBKPMA010000397.1:0-11888 GCA_046731935.1 Acidobacteriota bacterium | reverse complement strand
CTTCCACCCCGACCCGTCGCGGCGGAAGTGCGTGCGAATCGGCTGCTTCCACGACGGATGCTCACTGCTGTCGGCCGAGAGGCTCACTTCGACATAGCTGTCCGCCCCAGTCGGCAGCCCCGCCGGAGCCTGCATCGCCGTCGTCGGACTCTGCGTGTCGCCAATCGGCCGCGTCTGCCCTGTCGCGTTGTCGAACTGCGACCAGGTCGCGTGGTAGGCACCGGGCGCGTCCGCCACGCCCGCTGAGACGGCGGCATTGTCGAACTGCAGCCGTCCGTCGGCGTCGAGCCGTGGATTCACGATCGGATTCACCGCCGGCAGGTAGACGCGCGCGATCGTATTGCGGCGCTTGATGAGCACATCGGCCAGGTACTTCTCGGCCTCGGGATCGCTGAACTCCCCGGTGTGCACCACCGTTCGAATCATGTCGTCGCTGAACGCCGCCACCCGGCGTGCCGCCCAGAACGCGTCATCGTCGCGCATCTCGAGGAACGGGAGCGTCATCGTCTGCGGCATCCAGCGGCGAGGATCGAACCGGTCGCCTTCGAACTTGCCGACCGACGGATATTCCTTGTAGGGGACCGTCTGCCAGGGGCTGAGCGCAAATCCGAACGAGAACAGCCGCTTTCTCGTCGTGTCGCCCTGATAGAAGCGCTCCCAGCTGAGATCCCACTCGTACTTCTCGTTGCACAAGCCGAAGGTCGAACCGACGTCCTGCAGGTAGTGCTTGATGGTGCTGCGTCCGTTCTCGGTGACCAGGGCGTCGAGCGTATTGGCCGCCTTGAGGTCGGTCAGATTCGTCCAGGCACCGAACACGCGAAGCGCGCGGAGCTCGCGACGCTGCTCGTGTGGAACGAGGTCGTTCGGATCATCCGATCGCGTGCCGTTATAGAGGTAGTTCCCCAGGACCTTGCCAGAAACGAGACGGCCGGCAATGACGCGGTACGTGCCGTCCTTCTTCTTCGCCACGATCTCGAGAATGGAGTTCAGGTCGTCGGTGGTGAACGGAGTGCGCGCACCAGACGGCCGCTTGATCGTCGCCTTGGGATCGAACGTGACGTTCTTGGGATCGAACGTCGTGATGTACGACTCGACCTGGTTGTAGCCGAGCGCCCAGAAGATCTTCGTGGCGATTTCGACCGCGGCGGTGGCGCCTTCGGGGTAGTACGGCGGATCGAATTCGAGGAAGAACGTTTCGCCCTTCGCGTCTCGTGCGGTGAAGCCCGGATGCGCGCCGGAGAGCTTCTCGCGCGTCAGGACCCATTGCGACGGATCCGGCGGCGTGCCGGCGTTCGGGCCGCGTGTCAGTTCTTCGGCACTGACGGTCTTCGTGCCGACGCGATTGGTGAACCAGCTCGAGTCTGGCACTTCGTCGATCGTATTGACGTTCTGCGCGCGCAAGCCGGACGGCTTGTAGCCCGGCGCCACGAACAGGTTGTAGACCATCTCGTACATCTGCTCGATGGCGTAGGGCTGCGCCTTCGATGCGTCCTGCGACTCAGGCACGCGACCGATGGGATCGTCGGGATAGAAGTGCGGCCGCTGGCCGCTGACCGTCGTCGCCGCCAGCATGCCGGCGAACACGATGAGCGTGAGCGTGCGAACGATGCTACGTGCGATGCGGATGAATCGGGGGATCGCCATGATGACGCCTCAGAAGACCGCGGACGACGAGAAGACGAGCGAGATACCCTCGTTGCTGCGCGCGACCTCGACGCGCAGTGGTGTCGCGAACGGGCTGTGGAACCGGACACCGAAGCCGAAATCCGTCTTCAGGCCGTCGAAATCGAGATGCTTGGGGCTGCTTGCCACTTTGCCGGCGTCGTAGAAGAACGCCGTGTCGAGGTAGCGGTTCACCATGATGCGCCACTCGGCCTGCAGCAACAGGCTGTTGCGATCACGAAAGCGCCAGCTCGAAAAGCCGCGCAGCGACGATCCGCCTCCGACCGACGGAGTCATGAAAAACGGAATCTCCTGGCCGTCCTTCCTGTACGTCGTTCGACCCAGCGCGTGGAACGAGAGCACCCACGCTTCGCGAAGTATGGGCAGATGCTGAATGGCCTCGTAGTCGACCTCCTGGAAGCCGTACCGCTCGTCGGCATCCGTAAAGTCGTGGCCCCTGATGCCGTAGTAGCCGCCGCGCCGCGCGTAGCCGGCGGCCGGCCGCGAGTCGAGGCCGATTGACGCGCCACTGTGCACGTACGTCACGGTCGCTCCGAGGCCGGGCAGCTCGCTGGGCGTGTAGACGGTCTCGATCGAGGGCGCCGTACCTTCACCGGGGCGCTGCTTCCACTGCGTGTATTCGACGCTGCCGTTGAGCGTCAGAAACCGCCGCGTCGGCCGGACCGTGAGGCTCGTGACGAGATAGGGTTGCTGGAAGCTGTAGTTCGCGCGATCGTCCACGGAGGTGTCGGCGGTGCCGAACCCGTAAAAGCCCACCTGGGTCGCTTCGCGCCATCCGCCCAGCACCGACAGTCTGCCCCGGCGCTTGAAGAGCCGCGGCGCCAGGAACTCGGCCTCGATCCGCTTGTAGCCGAGGATCGTGTAGCTGCCGCGGACGTCGATGGTGTTGAACGGGCTGACGAACCGGCCGTACCCCGCGCCGAGGGTGAATCCGCCGCCCGCGTACGCGTTCTGGAAGAACGGGTGAATCTTCAGCTCGTTGCCCTGGAGGAGGTCGACGACTCTGGCGGTGGTGGCCTCCGCCTTGTTCGCGACCTGCGGCGTGAGTTTTTCGGCCTTCTTCGATTCTGCTTCTTCGATTGCCTTCTGCCGGGTCTCCGGTTCCTGAGCGCTGGCCGGCACCGTCCAGCTCGACAGCGCGGCCGTCAGGGCCGCGGCCATCGCCGCGCGTCTCACTACTGCTCGCATCGTCCACACCCGTCGCCTGGCGGCGTGAGGATCCGTCTGTTTGGGGCCAATAACCGGCGCCATCAACGCATGAACGCCGTCTGAACAGAGAACGCCCATGATAAACGAGACACACGCGAGATCAACCCCAAGCATCGGGCTGCACTTGTACGGCCGCTGTCGCAGGAGGTCTGACCGGCTTGGGGTATGCTGGCGAACCGTCGGCGAGCCCGCCGACCGACTATCAGGAGCGTGCTTGCGATGAGTGCCACGTTGAGTGGAGCGGATTTCAAGAAACAGCTGCGAGGCGGCACTACGAAGATGGGCCTCTTCCTGAACTCGCACAGCCCGACGGTCGCCGAGCAGCTGGCGCACAGCGGCTACGACTGGCTGCTCGTCGATACGCAGCACGGACCGATGGGCAACGAATGTCTGTCCGGCATGCTGGCTGGGATTGCGAACGGCGGCGCGACGTCGATGGTGCGCGTCGGCGGGTATAGCGATCGAGCGGGGATACAGCAGTCGCTGGACATCGGCGCCGATGGCGTGCTCGTGCCGTACATCAACACGGCTGACGAGGCCCGGGCGGCCGTGAGCTGTTGCCGTTACCCCACCGCCGGGACCCGATCGGTGTACTTCCCGCAGCGCAGCATGAACAAGGGCGGGTTGCTCGGCTACGCCGGTGCGGCGAACGACAACGTCGTTGTCGCGCTCCAGGTCGAGACGGCCGATTGCATCAAGAACATCGATGCGATTGCGGCGGTCCCTGGCGTGGATCTGCTGTTCCTCGGGCAGAACGATCTCTGCATGTCGATGGGGTTGTACGAGAAGTACAAGTTTCCAGACATGTACACGTCGCCGGAGCTTGCGGACGCCACCAACCGCCTCATCGCGGCGGCCGCGAAGAACAACCTCATTCTCGGCGTGTTTCTGTTCGGCACGTCCCGCGTCGCCGAGTTCGTCGAGAAGGGATTCCGGTTCATCAGCGTCGGCAACGACCTGCATCACATCCTCACGCAGGCCGGCGCCTACGTGAAGGACGTGGAGGCCATCGCGCCCAAGAATGGCACTGTCTGGGCGCGGCGTCCGACAGCGCTGCTGTAAATTCGCGCCGGATCGTCTCACCATTTCGGATAGGATTTTCCGTTCCGACGCGTGTAAGGAGCTGCGATGGCGAAGGCAAACAGCCGATTGACGACAGCGGACCTCATCAGGACCGACTCGAAAGGGCTCCTCGCCGATTGGATGGCGGAGCTTCGTAGCGCCGGCGAGGATCCGCGGATCAGTCAGGCGGACCTGCGGGCCCAGGCAGAGGAGTTTCTCCGGCTCCTCGCCGCCGCCGCCACCAGCAATGTCGATGTGTCCAGCCCGGAGTGGGCGCCTGTGCGCACGTTTCTCGAAGGCGTCTCACGATCCCGGGCCACGCAGGGCTTCACGACCCAGGAGACGGCGACGTTCATCTTTTCGTTGAAGAAGCCGCTGTTCGCTCGCGTCCGGGAGGTGTCAGGTCGCGATCCCGAGGGTCTCGCCCGCGAGACGTGGCGTATCACCGAGCTCATCGATCGGCTCGCCATGCACACGGCGAATTCGTTTCAAAAAGTCCGTGAAGACGTCATCAGGCGACAGCAGGAGGAGCTCCTCGAGCTCTCCACCCCCGTCGTCAACCTGTGGGACGGCATCCTCGCGCTTCCGATGATCGGCACGCTCGACAGCGCCCGTACGCAGATCGTCATGGAGTCGCTGCTCCAGCGGATCGTCGAGACGGGCGCGGAGATCGCGATCATCGATATCACGGGCGTGCCGACGGTCGATACGCTCGTCGCACAGCATCTGCTGAAAACGGTCACGGCGATCCGACTGATGGGGGCCGACTGCATCATCAGCGGAATCCGTCCGCAGATCGCGCAGACGATCGTGCATCTCGGCGTCGAGCTCCATGGTGTGACGACCAAAGCGACGCTGGCCGACGCACTGGCGATAGCATTGACTCGCACCGGTCTTACGGTGACGAAGACCAAGGCACAGTGACGGAGCGCCGCCGAAGATGGATCGCATCCCGATTCTTCGAATGGGCCAATTCCTCCTGGTGACGATCCAGGTGGACATGCACGACCAGCTTGCCCTGAGGCTCCAGGACGATCTCACGACTGAAATTCAGCGACGCCGTTCGAAAGGTGTGCTGATCGACATTTCGGCGCTCGAAATGGTGGACTCCTTTATCGGGCGCATGATCGCCAACATCTCGGCGATGTCCCGAATGCTGGATGCCGAGACTGTGGTCGTCGGCATGCGGCCGGCTGTCGCGATCACGCTGGTAGAACTCGGGCTGAGTCTTCCCGGCGTTCATACTGCGCTCGATGTCGAGAGGGGCATGCAGCGTCTACGCGACCGGCTCGGGCCCACGGATGTTGGTCATGGCAGTCATCAACACTGACCGTGTACCCCTACGCGCCGAGCAAGACATCGTGCTCGCGCGACAGGGCGTGCGCCGCCTTGCCCAGGAGCTCGGCTTCGGGATCGTCGATCAAACAAAGATAGTCACCGCGGCGAGTGAACTCGCGCGCAACGCCATCATCTATGGCGGCGGCGGCGAAATGCGGTGGGAGACGTTGAACGACGGCGCGCGCCGCGGACTTCGTCTGCATTTCGTGGATGAGGGGCCTGGCATCCCTGATGTCGAGCGCGCACTGACGGACGGGTGGACCTCGGGCACCGGCCTGGGCCTGGGGCTCTCGGGCGCGAAGCGGCTGGTCAACGAGTTCGACCTCGAGACAGCGGTCGGCCGCGGCACTCGAGTGACGATCACTCGCTGGAAGTAGGCATATGCCGTTCAGCGCGAGCATCGCCGTCTCGGAAATGAGCCAGATTGGCGAAGCGCGCCGGACGGCGGTGCGGGTCGCCGACCAGTCTGGACTTCCGGAAACCGAGCGAGGCCAGGTGGCGATTGTCGCAACCGAGTTGGCGACCAATCTCGTGCGCTACGCGAAGGACGGACGATTGTTCGTCCAGTCGGTCCGCCGCGACGGCACGTCGACCGTGCAACTCCTTGCGGTGGATGGCGGGCCCGGCATTGCAGACGTCGCAAAGTGTCTGCAGGACGGCTTTTCGAGCGGCGGCACGCGAGGAACCGGGCTCGGCGCGGTAAAGCGGCTGTCAGATGAATTCGACGTCTATTCAGGCGTCGGCTCAGGCACGATCATCCTGTCGCGCGTGAGCGATGGTCGGCGCACACGCCGGCACAGCAGCACGTTCACGTGGGCCGGGCTCTCCACACCTGCGCCGGGCGAGACCGTCTGTGGCGACATCTGGCGCATACGCGACGCCGAGGGGGAGATTGCGATCATGGTCGCCGATGGCCTGGGGCATGGTCCATTGGCGGCCGACGCAGCGGAAAAGGCCGCCGCCGTCTTCGACACCGGCGACTTCGATTCACCCAAAACATTCTGCGAGCGTGCGCACCAGGCGCTGTCTGGCAGCCGCGGTGCGGCGCTCGCAATGGCGCACGCCGCGTCGTCGGGAGCGATGCGCTATGCCGGTACGGGCAATATCTCAGGTGCGCTCGTCCAGGACGGCAAGAGCCGAGGGCTGACGAGCCAGAATGGCACGGCCGGTGTGACAGTGCGCCGCGTGCAGCAGTTCGACTACGACTGGCGGGCTGACGGCGTGCTCATCATGCACTCTGACGGACTCACCAGCCGATGGTCTCTCGATGCGTATCCGGGCCTGGCGACACGAGATCCGGCGATGATCGCCGGTGCGCTCCACCGAGACTGCACGCGCGGGCGCGACGATGCGACGATTGTCGTCGTCAAGAGACATGAGGCCGCCGTCACGCATCATGGATGATCACGAGGCGTTGCGCACCCAGCTTCGCGGCGCGCTCGAGCGGGAGGCGGCTGCCGCTGCCCGTCTCGCGACGTACGAAGCCGAGCTGAGCGCGCTGCGTTCGGAGCTGACCGAGACCAACCGGGGTGTCGTCGCGCTGTACGCGGAGCTCGACGACAACGCGGTGCGGTTGCGCGAAGCGTCGGAGCTGAAAAGCCGCTTTTTGTCGTATATGAGCCACGAGTTCAAGACGCCGCTTGGCTCGATCAGGAGCATCACCCGTATTCTGATGGACCGCCTCGACGGACCGCTCACGGCAGAACAGGAGACACAGATCCGGTTCATTCAGGACGCGACGACCGAATTGACCGAAATGGTCAACGACCTGCTCGATCTCGCCAAGGTCGAGGCCGGGCGTGTGACGATTTCGCCCGCCTGGTTCGAAATGGTCGACCTGTTCTCCGCGCTGCGCGGCATGTTCAAGCCCATCCTCTCGTCAGACTCGGTGTCGCTCATCTTCGAAGAGCCGCAGGCCATTCCGCCCATCTTCACCGACGATAAGAAGCTGTCCCAGATCCTCCGGAACTTCATCTCGAATGCACTCAAGTTCACGGCAGCTGGCGAGGTGCGGGTGACTGCGGCGATGGCGGACAATCAATTCGTCCGGTTCGCGGTGGCAGACACCGGCACTGGCATCGCCGAGGAGCACCTGAGTGCCATCTTCCAGGACTTCGTACAGGTGGATGCCCCGATTCAGAAGCGCTTGCGCGGCACGGGGCTTGGTCTGTCGCTGAGCAAGAAGCTGGCGCTGGTGCTTGGCGGCGACGTCGCGGTCGAGAGCACGGTGGGTGTGGGATCGGTGTTCTCGGTGACGATACCCATCGCGCTGCCGGGGTACGAGGCCTTGCATCCTGCGGGTCGCAAGCTGGATGACGACAATGGCGGATAAGCCTGCCCTCACGATCCTCGTCGTCGATGACAATGCGCCCACGCGGTATTCGACCAGCCGGGTCCTGCGCTCGGCCGGGTTCGAGGTGGTCGAGGCCGCAACGGGCCGGGAGGCGCTGCTCAAGGCGAGCTGCAATCCCGACCTGATCATCCTCGACGTCAACTTGCCGGACATCGACGGGTTCGAGGTCTGCCGCATCCTCCGCAGTACGACGCTGACCGCGCGTACGCCCGTCATTCACCTGTCCGCGACGTTCGTCAACGACGTCGCCAAGGTGCAAGGACTCGAGGCCGGCGCGGACGGCTATCTGACGCACCCGATAGAACCGCCGGTGCTCATCGCGACCGTCAATGCGTTCCTTCGCACCAGGCTCGCAGAAGAGGCCATGCGCGCCAGCGAAGCGAAGTTCAAGGCAGTGTTCGACAACGCGCTGAACGGCATCGCGCTGTTGACGACGGACATGACGTACGTCGAGGCGAACCCCGCGTTGTGCCGGACGCTCGGACGCGACCGTGCGGCGATAGTCGGACGGCACGTCGGCGCTTTCCTCGCACCCGAATCGGCCGACGAGCTCGCGGTGGTGACGAAAGAAATCGATCTCTCTGGCGCCTGGCGTGGCAGTCTGCCGGTGCTCGACGCCTCAGGGCAGCGTGTGGATCTGGAATGGAGCGTGTCGATCCACTCCATGCCCGACACCCGGCTCGCCATTACCACCGACATGACCGAGCGGCGCCTGATCGAAGCGGACCGCGAACGTCTGCTCTCGAGCGAGCGGGCGGCCCGGAGCGAGGCCGAGCGTGCCAACCGCTTGAAGGACGAGTTTCTCGCTGCGCTTTCGCACGAACTGCGGACGCCCTTGAGCGCGATTCTCGGCTGGTCGGATGTGCTCAAACATCGACTGGCGTCGACCGATCCCGACATTGCGAAGGCGCTCGAAGCGATCGATCGCAATGCGCGCGTCCAGACCCAGCTGATCTCCGACCTGCTCGACGTGTCGCGCATCACGTCGGGGAAGTTGAGCCTCGATTTGGAGTGGTTCGACGCGCCAACGGCGCTCGATACCGCGTTGACGGCTTTTGCCGCGACCGCTCGCAAGAAAGAGGTCGGGATCGACGTGGTGCACGAAGGCACGGGGGGCGATCTCTACTGGGATCCCGCGCGGTTTCAGCAGGTCGTGTGGAATCTGACGGATAACGCGTTGAAGTTCTCCGAGCCTGGAAGCCGTATCGAGGTTCGCCTGCGGGTCACTGACGATGCCATGGATCTATCCGTGCGCGACGACGGTCGCGGCATCGCGCCTGAATTTCTTCCGCACATCTTCGAGCGGTTTCGGCAGGAAGATGCCAGCACCAAACGGCGGCACGGCGGCCTTGGTCTGGGCCTCGCGATTGTCAAAGAAGTCGTCGACGCCCACGGGGGAACCATTACCGCTGACAGCGACGGAGAACACCATGGCGCCACGTTCACCGTGCACATGCCGCGGCTTCAACGTCAGCCATCCTCACCACACCATCGATCGGTCAGCCCCCACGACCTGCGCGGTGCGCGCATCCTGGTCGTTGACGACGATCCGGACGCCCGCGACCTGATCGCGCGGCTGCTTGGAGAGGCGCGGGCCGTGGTGCGTGTTGCAGCCGACGTTCCGTCGGCAATCGCGCTCATGCATCGGGAGTGCCCCGACCTCGTGATCAGCGATCTCGGCATGCCCGGAGAGGACGGCTACGACTTCATCCGTCAGCTGCGGCACGAGACAAGTGCGGCGGCGATCCCCGCCATCGCACTGACCGCCTTCGTAGGCGACGAAGACCGCCAACGCGCGCTGGACGCCGGGTATCAATATCATCTCGGCAAGCCGCTCGATACGCGCAAGCTGATTGAGGTCGCCGCGCGATTGCTCTCGCAGCCGGCCGCGTAGCTCAGCCCCGACTGGGCACAGCCTCGTTCGAAAGGCGCGTCGCGCCGATTACGCCTGCTCCTGCAGGAACGACGCGACGAGCTCCTGCGACCGCGCCAGCAGTCCGCGCCGCTGCCAGTCCTTCAGCGTCACTCGCCGGCATCCGTCGACATCCGCGAGAAAGATGTCGTGGAGCTGCGCCGCCAGATGGCGGTCAATGCAGCAGACGTTGCTCTCTTCGTTGTGCGCGAACGATCGATTGTCGAAGTTCGTCGTCCCGATCGTCACCCACCGCCGATCGACCACCATGGTCTTGTGGTGCAGCATCGTCTTGTTGAATTCCTGAATCTCGATCCCGGCGCGGAGCAGCGGGCCAAACAGGCGCACGCTGTTGTGTCTCGCGAGCCAGTTGTCGTTTCGGATGCCGGACACCATGACGCGCACGTCCACGCCGCGTTTGCACGCGTCGATCAAGAGCTCCGTGGCCACCGGATCCGGGATGAAGTACGGATTGGCGATGAAGACCGACTCGCGGGCGCACGAAATCGACAGGTAGTACATCGTGCGCACGCTCGAGGCCCCGGCCTCCGGCGAACTGAGCAGCGTCTGTGCCGCGAGACGTCCGGCTGGCGCAATGACCGGGTAGAACGCGTCGCCTGTCACCAGCTCGCCGGTCGTCTGCTGCCAGTTGTGCGCGAACCCGGTCTGAAGCGGGACGACTGCCGGACCTTCCAGCCGTATCTGGATGTCACGCCACTCCCCGGGATTGCGCGCATCGCCGCGCCAGTGATCGGCGATCCCCGCTCCGCCGGTAAAGGCGATGCGGCCATCCACAATCAGTGACTTCCGATGCGTCCGGTTGTTGAAGCGACCGAGCGTGTACCAGCGAATCGGGTTGTACCACGCGACCTGGCAGCCGGCGTCGCTCAGGATATGAAGGATGTCGCGGCCGATCTGCGCGGAGCCGATGGCATCGAGCAGGATCTTTACGGGCAGGCCGGCGCGCGCCTTCGCGGCGAGCGCCTCGGCGAAGGCGTGTCCGATTTCACCGGCCCAGTAGATGTACGCCTCGATGGTGATGGATGCGGTTGCCTCGCGAACCGCCTCCAGCATCGCGGGGTAAAAGGCGTCGCCATTGTTCAGGATCTCGAGCGCGTTCCCGTCGACGAACATACTGCCGCTCGCGCCCGCCATCGTGCGTTTGAAGCCGGGCGACGCCACTGCGATTCCGTGATCCAGTCCGTAACGGGGAGGCTCCGCCGCGGGTGACGCGAGATACGCCAGAATCGCTACGAGGCCGAACACCACCGCCAGCCAGCCCGAAGGCGAGTCGGTCACCAGCCACACGCTGATGAACGCCCAGGGCCACCACGACCAGATGAGACGCCTGAGCCGGCCCCAGACGGAGAGCAGCCCTTTTGCCCGGGCAGGGCGAACGTCCTCACGCCGCCACCCGCGTGGGCGGCGCTTCAGAACCGCGAGAGGACGGCTTTTCGGTTTGGGCACGCGGGCACGCGCGCCAGCGGCAGTCGACATGGCCCGATAGCTTAACGTTGTCTGACCAATGACGAAATGGACTTACGGGTTTCGTGCGGCAGGGGGGCCGCAGATCGGTGAATTGTGCCAGGTAACGGCTCTCTCAGCCGGGTACCACGCTTGCCTCACACCGGAGCATGCTCCGCTCCGTTCTGCTGGTTCTCCTCGCGCTCGACGTAGGCCTCTCGGCAGCCGGCCGGGGCCGCGACTCGCGGACCTTTACTATCGAGCCGGATCGCAGCAGCGCCACGATCACCGTTGGGAAATCAGGACTTCTGAGCTTTGCCGCCGGCCACACACACGAGGTCACCGCGCCAGCGATCGCAGGACGGATCACGTTCGATTCGGCGGATCCCCTGCGCTCGACCGTTCGGGTGACCATCGACGCGGCCACGCTGGCCGTGTCGTCGGTCGGTGAGTCCACCGACGACGTCCCGAAAATTCAGCACACGATGGCGAGCGAGCAGGTGCTGGACGTCGAGCACTATCCCACGATCGCGTTCGACAGCACGAGCGTCGCGCTCAAACACGCGGGCATTGCCACGCTGGACGTCGTCGTCTCAGGACGCCTCACCCTGCATCACGTGACGCGCGACGTCAGCGTGCCCGTCGCCGTGCACATCAACGGCGACGAGTTGACGGGCACGGGCCGCTTTTCTCTGAAGCAGAGCGACTACGGCATCACCCCGGTCAGTGTCGCCGGCGTCGTGTCAGTGAAAGACGCGCTGGACATCAGCTTCACGATCGTCGGGCGGTGAATGGTGCGCGTGCTGCCCTGCTGCTGTTGCGAACGCCTCCCGGAGTCGCGCGGCGATGGCCGCCGCGATGAAGTGC
>JBKPMA010000396.1:0-3362 GCA_046731935.1 Acidobacteriota bacterium | reverse complement strand
CCTTCTGTTCAGGCGCCGGGGCCGGCGCGGCGGGCGGTGCCTGCTGCGCGACCAGCGTGGCGGCTGAGATCAGAGCGGAGGCGATAACGGCCGGCGCGCGATGGAAAACGTGTGTACGCACGCGCGCATTCTACAGTGGCGAAAGGTGCGGAGGGTGCGGACGGAGGGTGCGGTCGGAGGGTGCGGTCGAACGGTGCGGTCTAAGGGTGCGGCAAAGTGGTGCGGACTGAGTCAGCGCGTTCGCTTCTGACCTCGCGCGGCGATCGCGAGTGACGGAGGGGTTTCCATGCCGACGGATCCACCGCAATAGCCGCAGATCTTCCAGGTCGCCGACACACGGCGCTGGCACGACTGGCACGTCGCGGCAAACCGATGCGCGCAGGAGGGGCAGGCGACGTATTCCGCGTCGAGGAGCTCGCCGCAGTCGGGACACTCAATCGAGGATTCCTCGTCGATATCGATCACCCGGAAGAGTTCTGACAGCGTCGTCACGCCCGCGCGCACCTGCTTCAATCCAGCAGTGAAGAGCGTCTCCATCCCGTTGGCGACGGCTACCCGGCGGAGGTCGGCTTCAGTGCCGTTGGCGGCGATGACTTCGCGCAACGCGCCGTCGATGGGCAGCGCCTCGAAGATGCCAACACGGCCTCGATATCCGCTGCCGTTGCAGGACGCACAGCCCTTACCGGTATAGCAGCGCAGCTTCTGCTTCTGCAGCCGCAAACCCATGCGGTCACGTTCTTCCTTCGACAGGGTCGTTTCCACGCAACACGAGGGGCAGATGCGACGGACGAGCCGCTGCGCCAGAATGCCGGTGACGGCGGATGCAATCACATACGGCTGGATGCCAACGTTCCGCAGGCGCGTGATCGTCGCCACCGCGTTGTTCGTGTGCATCGTCGAGAGCACGAGGTGGCCGGTGACGCTCGCCTGCATGGCGATACTGGCCGTATCCACGTCACGCATCTCCCCGACCATGATGACGTCGGGATCCTGCCGCAAGGTCGCACGCAGCATGCTCGCGAACGTGAGACCGATTTTTTCCTGGACGGCGGTCTGATTGATGCCTTCCAGCTCGTATTCGACGGGATCTTCGATCGTCGTGATGCTGCGTTCCACGGAGCGAACGTGGTTCAGCATCGCGTAGAGGGTGCTGGTCTTGCCCGATCCGGTCGGGCCCGTGACGAGGACCAGCCCTTGCGGACGACGCAACAGGCTCTCGACGACCGAGAGCTCGCGTGCGCCCAGCCCGACCTGCGCGAGCGGAGTCCGCGAGTTCGCCGAATCGAGGACGCGGATGACGACTTTCTCGCCATGCGCCGACGGCACGGTCGACACCCGGAGGTCGAGCGACTTGTCGCTGACGCGGACGGCGATCCGGCCGTCCTGCGGGAGGCGCTTCTCGGCAATGTCCATCCGCGCCATGATCTTGATGCGCGAGATGACCGGCCCCTGCACCCACTTGGGCGCTTCAAGTGACTGGCGAAGGATGCCGTCGACGCGCGTCCGGATCGCCACCTGCGTCTTGCCGGGCTCGATGTGAATGTCGGAAGCGCCCTGGTCGACCGCCTGCGCGATGATCAGATTCACCATGCGGACGATCGGCGCGGCCTCGCTGCGCTTGCGCAGATCCTCCGTGTCTTTCGCGTCGGAGTCGGGCCGATCCTTCAGGACTTCGACCTGCCGCTCGCCCTCGATGTCTCTGACCAGCGTGCTGAGCGAGACGCCGAGGTGATAGTGCTTGTCGATCGCACGCGTGATCTCTGAGGGTGTCGCGATGTACGGCCGCACCACGCATCCCGAGGCAAATGCGACGTCTTCGAGCGCCTCGAGCTTCAGGGGATCCGCAATCGCGACGTGCAGGTCGCGGGCGTACAACGCGAGCGGGACGAGCAGGTGCTTGCGGGCCGTCCGCTCGGGCACGAGCTGGATGGCTTCCTGCTCGATTGCGGCGCACGAGAGATCGATCAGAGGAAGTCCGAGCTGGTCGGCGAGTGCCTGGGCAATGCCGAGCTCGGTCGAGAGTCCGAGCCGGATGATCGTTTCCCCGAGCTTTTCGCGCGGCGCGCGCTGGTCGCGCAGTGCGCGGGCGAGGTCGTCTTGGGTCAGAGCTCCAGCGTCGATGAGCACTTCGCCGAGACGCTTCTTCGGGGCTGACACGAACCGCCTCTTTTCCTGCTGAAATCTGGGGTCGTCGGCCTCGTAGATGGGTCCGCCTGGCGGCTCGTCGGATGGCGGACTCACGGAAGCTCCTCGTCTCTAGATCATCGGCTCGAGCCCCCCATCCTGCAGGTCACGACTCGACGCTGCACACCGCGGCGCGGGCCTGCGCAGAAAAGCGGGTCGGGCCGACTACTCGCCGAGCAGATGGCGAAAGAGAACGACGGCCGTGGACTTATGGGCCGCCGCGGCAAGACCGGGCACGAAATACCAGAGCCAGAACAGGCTGGCGACAAACGCCACGCGCCGCCACTGAACGTGGAGTCCGCCCAGCATGCGCTGCCCGGACATGGCGTCGAGCACCGCTCCGAGCACGATCCGCGACATACCAAGTGCCAGCGCGAAGCTCACACCGAGCGCCGCCATCAGGATCATGATCTCCACGTCCTATTCATCGGCGCGATCTGGCTTTCGATACAGTGCCGGGCGGCTGCGGGGACGGCGCCCTCAGCTCAGGCGATTGGGACGACGCTGACACCGACCTTCAGGACGTGGCGGCCGCCGCCAAGGATGACGCCCCGGAGTGGGCTGACGTCGCCATAGTCCCGGCCCCAGGCAACCGTGATGTGGCGGCGGTCCGTCAGGACGTCGTTCGTCGGGTCGAGGTCCACCCAGCCGTGGACGGGGCAATGGACGGACACCCAGGCGTGGGACGCATCCGCCCCGATCAGGCGTGCGTGGCCGGGCGGCGGATCCGTCAGGAGATAGCCGCTGACGTACCGCGCAGGCAGGCCGAGCGAGCGGAGGCACGCGATCTGGAAGTGTGCGAAGTCCTGGCAGACGCCGCGACGCTCCTCCAGCACCTTCGTGATCGGCGTCGTCATGGTCGTGGCCGCCGCATCGAAGGTGAAGTCGTCGTAGATCCGGTGCATCAGATCAACAGCGGCGGCAAGGAGAGGCCGGCCCGACGTGAACGACCGCGACGCGAATGCCACGACGTCGGGTGACGACTCGATGTAGGGCGACGCAAACGCAAACTGCGACGCTTCGCTCGCCGGAGTTCCTTTCTGGTACTTCAAGCCATCACGGACTGTTTCCCACGGGAGGCTCGTGTCCACATCCGGCGTCGAGGCTGAGTGCAGGCGCACGAGGGATCGGCTCGTGACCGTGAGCCCGTCGTGCGGCCGGAGCAGGGTCACATGGTC
>JBKPMA010000395.1:0-4926 GCA_046731935.1 Acidobacteriota bacterium | reverse complement strand
TCCGCCGTGGCGGGGCTGCACCCGTTACGGGTGTAGGAGTTCAAGTCAGATGAATCGCAAGCTTTACGTTGGCAACATTCCGTACGACACCACCGAGGGTGATCTGCAGACGCTCTTCGAGCAGGCCGGCGCCGTCGAGAGCGTGCAGGTGATGCGCGACCGCGAGACGGGCCGGGCGCGCGGCTTCGCGTTCGTCGAGATGGCGACGGAAGCTGACTCACAGAATGCGGTGGCGCAGCTGCACGATCGCGAGTTCGGCGGCCGGCGGCTGGCGGTGAACGAAGCGCGTCCGCCGGCGCCACGGTCTGGCGGATTCGGCGGTGGCGGCGGGGATCGCGGCGGCTTCCGTAAGCGCTCCGAGCCGCGCTGGTAGTCGCGCACGATCACGAACACTGAAGGGGGCCCTCGCGGCCCCCTTCTCATTTCGGATCCAGTCATGGATCTCGAGCGGCCGCCCAGTCAGGACCCGTCCGCGCGCGTTCCGCCCGGACGGTCCCTTGCGCTGACCGCCGCGCTCATCGCGTCGTTTGCGGTGCTCGTGACCGCGAACTCAGCTGGCTATCGGTTCGGCGTCAGCGACCAGGCCTTTTACGTGCCGGCGGTCGAGCGGCTGATTGCACCCTCCCTGTTTCCCCGCGACGCGGCGCTCATCGACTCACAAGCCCGGCTCACTGTCAGCGACGACCTCATCGCACGGATCGTCCTCGCGACGGGCGCCACGCTGCCGGCGGTTTTCTTCATCGGCTATCTGATCACACTGGCCGTCTTTGCTGGCGCCGTACTGCGGATCGGACCGCGCTACTACGCGTCTGTCTGGACCAGCGCCGCGCTCCTCTTCGCATTGACCTTTCGCCATCGCCTGCTCGAGACAGGCGTCAATTCATTCGAGGGGTATTTTCACCCGCGGGTACTTGCCTTCGCGGTAGGGATTGCGGCACTGGCCGCGTGCCTCGATGGCCGCCGCGTGTGGGCCGCCGTTCTCGTCGCGATCGCGTTCGTCGTGCATCCCACGACAGGCGGATGGTTCGTCGTCTGGATCGCCGTCGCACTCGTCAGCGGGACGCGCTATCGGTGGTCCAGCGCTGGAGCGGCGATCGCGTTGGGCCTCGCCGGTCTGATGGTGCTGAGGAGCGTTGCTCCCGAACGATTCGCGGTCATGGACGATGCGTGGCTCGAGGTCTTGGGTTCGAGGCGATATCTCTTCACCACGAATTGGCCGTTGAGTGCGTGGATCGTGAACCTCGTGCCGGCAGCCGCTGTTCTCGTGATCTATTCGGCGCGCCTCAAGCGAGGACTCGTGACCACGGGTGAGCAAGGCGCCGTGGTCGGCGCGGCGGTGCTGCTCGCGATCTTTGTCGTGACGCTGCCTTTCGTAGGCGCGCGCGTGGCCATCGCGATCCAGCTTCAGATCTCGCGCGTCCTGTGGCCCATCGAGTTCCTTGCAACCGTCTATCTCATCTGGGCTGTCGCAGAGGGGCCGTGGCTGCCCTCCCGGTGGACCCGGATGGCGCCCATATTCCTGTTCGCTGTGCTGGCCGCGGCCAGCACCGCGCGCGGGCTCTACATCCTCGCTGTCGAGACTCATCGTCCGCTCGTCCGTGTGAACCTGCCTGATGGAGACTGGCAGCAGATCGCCAACTGGGCGCGCAGCTCCGCGCCGGTCGATGCCCATTTCCTCATCGACCCGACCGATGTGGATCGCGAAGGCGTGAGCTTTCGGGTCGCCGCCGGTCGGGACGTCTTCATCGAACCGTCCAAGGACCCCTCGATCGCGATGTATTCGCGTGAGATTGCCATGCGTGTGAAGGAGCGGCAGGCGGCGCTGCCGGACTTCGGTCTGGTGACATCCACGATGGCTCGTGACGTCGCCGCCCGCTACGGCCTGACGCACCTGGTGACCGTCCGCGCGTACCCCTTCCCGATACTCTTCAGAAGCGGCCGGCTGCACGTCTACTCGCTCAGCCCGTAGTCCATCCCTCGCAGACCGTAGACCGTAGACCGTAGACCGTAGACCGAAGACCCTAGACCGAAGACCGGATAGAATCCGCCCCCATGTCCACGCCCTCGTCGCTGCCACGCGTGCTCGGCGCCTTTGACGTCTACGTGTTGCTCGTCGGTACGGTGATCGGCTCCGGGATCTTCCTCGTGTCGGCCACCATGGCGGCAGCCGTGCAGTCGCCGATGCTGATGCTCGGCGTCTGGGTCGTTGGCGGTGCGCTGAGCCTGTTCGGCACGCTGGCGTTGTCGGAGCTGTCAGCCGCGTATCCGGATTCGGGTGGCATTTACGTCTACTTGCGCGAAGCCTACGGGCCGCTCATCGCGTTCCTGTTTGGTTGGACGTCCTTCGTCGTCATCGAGGCCGGCGCCGTGGCGACGCTTGCGTCGGCGTTCTCGACGAAGTACTTGCCGTACTTCGTCGCCCTGCCGCCGTGGGGAACGAAAGCGGCAGCCGTTACCCTCATCGCGGTGCTCACGACCATCAACGTCATCGGAGTCCGGCACGGTGCGTTCGTGCAGCGGACACTGACGATCATCAAGATGTCCGCGATCGTCGGTGTCATCGTCGCGATCTTCACCACCGCTCCCGGCAGTTCGTCGCACTTCGTGACCCCGGCGGCGCCTCCGTGGTCGCTCGGATTGCTGTCGCAGGCGGGCGTGGCGCTCGTGGCGTCGCTCTGGGCGTACAAGGGATGGGAGCTGGTGACGTTCGTGGCGGGTGAGGTCAAGAATCCGCAGCGAAACCTGCCGCTTGGACTCGTGCTGGGCACGCTCACGATCCTCGTGCTGTACATCGGCGCAAACCTGGCGTACTTGTGGGTGCTGCCGATCGAGGCGATCGCCGCATCGAAGCGGATCGCAGCCGACGCGATGCAGGCGGGTGTCGGCGGATCTGCCGCGACGATCATCGCGGGCATCGTGCTCGTGTCGATCACCGGGGCAATGAACGGGAACATTCTGACCGCACCGCGGCTGTTCTTCGCCATGGCGCAGGACGGCCTGTTCTTCGAGCGCGTGGCGACCGTGCATCCGCGGTTCCTGACGCCGCACATCTCGATCATTGCGATGTCGTCGTGGGCGGCCGTGCTCGCCATCAGCGGCACGTTCGAACAGCTGGCCGCGTACGTCGTGTTCGGCGTGTGGATCTTCATGGGGCTGACCGGCGTCGCCGTGATCGTGCTGAGGCACACAGCACCGGACCGTCCGCGGCCGTACAAGACGTGGGGCTATCCGGTCACGCCAGTTCTCTTCGTCCTGGCTGCGCTGTTCATCTCCGTCAATGCCCTGATCGCGCAGTTCTGGAATGCAGCAGCTGGGCTGGGATTGATCGCCCTCGGAATTCCGGCATTCATGATCTGGAAATCCAGGAATCGAAGCGTGTGAACGTGTCCGTTCGACCTCTTTGACTTTCGCCGTCCGTCGCCCGGTGGTGACACCGAGTCCGCGGGGACCCCGCCGCACGCGTCATATCTAGCAATTCCATTGGCTTGTGTATTGCACACCGTGGCGCAGCCCCTGGCGCCTCGATCTCAACGAAGGCCAATCAACAGCCGGGCTCCCGCGCTGCGAGCGCGTTCAACAACAAGGTCTTACACGCGATGGAAACGACCCAGGGGAAAACTCTCCTTCACCAGTCCCGCCGTACTTTCTGCCTCAACGCCTGCCAGGCCGCTTCGCTGATCGCGGTCGGTGCGGTGCTCGAAAGCTGTGGAGGTGGTGGCGGCGGAAATCCGGCAGGAGGTGGTGGATCGGTTACGAGCTTGCCGACGGTGAGTGGCACGGTCATCGCCGCGAACACACTGACCGTTGCCGTAGACTCGGGTCCGCTCGCGGTCGTCGGCGGTGCGGCGTTCGTGACATCGTCCGCAGGCAACGTTCTCGTCGCGCGCACCGGTCAGGACACGTTCTCTGCACTGAGCTCCATCTGCACACACGAGAACTGCAACGTCTCGGCATGGTCGAGCCCGATGTTCGTGTGCCCATGCCACGGATCGGAGTACGCGACCGACGGTACCGTCGTTCGCGGTCCTGCGGCGCGGAGCCTGACCAAGTTCGGCACCAGCGTCGCAAACAACATACTGACGATTAGTGCGTGATTGGCTACGTTGCCCAGGAGACGGCCGACACGGCTCTGATCAGGGCATCCGATGAGAACGGCTTCGTCAGCACCGCGGCGAGCTCGGGCGAGGTGTCGCGCGCCTGAGTCATTTCACCGGTGAACCCGCTCATCGAGATCACGGGCAGGCCGGGACGCCTCGCACGGAAGAGCGCGATCAGCTCCCGTCCGTGCATGCCCGGCATGACCATGTCGGTCAGCAGCAGATCGATGTGGACGTCCGCGCGCTCGATGAACGTCAGCGCCGACGCGCCATCGGACGCTTCCAGCACGCGATAGCCGCCGCGCTCCAGCAGCCGGCGCACGATGTTCCGCACGCCCTGCTCGTCATCGACGATGAGCACCGTGCGCGGAGCCGACACGGTCTCGGGCACCGATTCCTGAATGCCAGCCGGCGCCGCGCGATCGCCGGTGCGCGGCAGCAGAATCGTGAACGTCGTGCCGCGACCGGGCGCGCTCGCGACCGTGATGTGGCCGCCCGCGCCCGTGACGATGCCGTGCACCATGGCCAGGCCGAGGCCCATGCCTCGATCCTTCGGCTTGGTCGAGAAGAACGGCGCGAAGATGTGGGCCAGCGTGTCGTCATCCATGCCCATGCCCGTGTCGCTCACCGTCAGCTGGATGTAGTCACCGGTGTCCGGGCCGCCCGGCGCGGCAGCACCCGCACTCACGACGTGGTTTTCCGTCTCGATTCGCAGCCGCCCTCCCTGAGGCATCGCATCGCGCGCGTTGGTGGCGAGATTGATCAGGACCTGTTCGATCTGCCCCTGGTCCACCTTGATCCGCCACAACTGGGGCGTGCAATCGAGCAC
>JBKPMA010000394.1:0-6283 GCA_046731935.1 Acidobacteriota bacterium | reverse complement strand
CGCCGACGAACGATTCGTCGCGAAGCCCCATCGCCCGCACGTGTTTCTGTCCGCACTCAGGATCGCGGCGACGCTCCTGGTCGACGGCTTCGTCGCCGGCACGTGGACGCTCGAGACGAAGAAGAAAGTGTCGGCAGTCATCGTCAAGCTGTTTGCGACCGTGCCGGAACGCACGCGCAAGGCCGTGGCCGCAGAAGGCGAACAACTCGCCCGGTTCGTGGACCCTGACGCGAAGTCGTTCGAGTGCAGAGTGTCTTAGCGGATCGCCCACTCCGATCCGTGGCCTTCACATTGCATTAAGGCCCAACAACTCACGGCGGCTCGCCAGCTCGAGCAGTGAACGTCTGCCGTGGCGATACTTTTACCGAGTTGTGCCAATTCTCTACCACTGGGTGGCTGCAAGATGAGGTCTGACGCGTCGCCGGATTCTCAGTCGCGAGCATTGTGCCGGCTGTGCGCGGTCGTGGGGCTGAGCCGTGATTGACACCGCGCGAAAAACGCTGTCGCTGCTGTCTGACAAGGGGCCTCGAGTCCTCGTCAACGAAGCGCTCCTGCGTCTGCGCTTGCGGCTTCCGCGCCGGTATGTGCGACTGGGTGGCTGCCGATTCGATCCGGCGGTGCTGACCGAGCAGGCACTGAAACACCTGCTCGCCGGCAGCTACGAGGTCCAAGAACGACGTGCCCTCGGGCGGTTGGACCCGGATCTGCCTCTGATCGAGCTCGGTGGCGGATTCGGCGTCCTATCCTGCCTGGCGAATCGGCGGCTGACGAGGCCAGCCGATCACGTCATCGTCGAAGCCAATCCGTTGCTGTTGCCAATCCTCGAGCGGCATCGCGTACTGAACGGCTGTAAATTCCAGGTACTGCACCACGCGGTGGGATACGACCGTGATTGGACGGAGTTCTTCGTGTGCGCCAATCCGCTGGCCAGCAGTTGCATCCGGCCCAGTCCGCGCCGCATCGAGGTCTCGACCGTAACGCTCGACCGCATCATCGATCGGTTCGACGCGGTAAACGTGATCTGCGATATCGAGGGCGCCGAGGCCGAGCTCGTGAAGAAGGAACAGAGTGCGTGGCGCAAGGTCAAGACACTCGTTCTTGAACTGCACAAGCAGGTGACCGGGGCCGCAGCCGTTGAAGAGACCGTCACAGCCCTCGTTCGCAATCACGGGTTTCATCTGGTCGAACGGCGCGACGACGTCGCCGTGTTCACCCACTGACACGACGCGCCGACCGCGGCGCCGCGCTCACGGCTGTGGCGTGGGCACCAGCTTTGCGACAAAGCCGCCACCGGGCGCGAGGTGGATCGCCAGCGTGCGATCCGAAGTGACGGGCTGCGACACGTGCTGCCAGTCGGCGCCGTACTTCGCGGCGTTGGGTCCGTCCTGCCAGATCTGAGCGGTAAACGATCCCGCGGGTAGAAACCGGAGCGGCACCTCCAGGTCGCGTGCCGTCCAATCCGTCATCGCACCCACCCAGAACGCTCCATCCGTCGCCCGGCGCATCGTGACGATGTAATCGCCGATTCGTCCGTCGAGCACACGCGTATCGTCCCACAGCGTCGGAATGCCTGCCAGCATCGACGTGAACTCCGGCTCGCGCAGGTAGTCGGAGACATTGCCGCCCATCTTGGCGTACGGACTGTCGTACACGAGATACATCGCGGCCTGGTGCATGCGCGTGCCCTGGGTCATGGGGAGGGCGCCCATTGGCTTGAACGCGTCCTTTTGCGCGTTGCGCATATGACCTGGCTCGTAGTCGAGCGGTCCCGCGACGCCGCGGATGAACGGCACGGTCACCTCGTATTCGGGCGACGCCGCGTCCGACCACTTGTCGTACTCGGACGCGATCACGCCCTCGCGCGTGATCGCATTCGGGAACCGGCGCTCGAGTCCGGTCGGCTTGTAGGCGCCGTGGAAGTCGACCATGAGATGGCGCTTCGCGGCCGCTTCGATCACGCGGCGGTAGAACTGGACCATCCGCTGATCGTCTCGATCCATGAAGTCCACCATCATCCCGCTGACGCCCCAGCCCTGAAGTTGATCCATCACCGCGTCCATCTGGCGATCCACGGCGAGCGCGAGCGTCCATAGAACCACGCCAAGTCCTTTGCCGCGCGCTTCGCGAACGAGTCCAGGCACATCCAGGCCGGGCGTCACGGCGAGCGGTGTCGTGGGCTTCGACCAGCCGGCGTCGAAAAAGAGATAGCCCATGTTGAACCGCGCCTCGAAGTCGAGGTAATACCGGTACGTCTCAGTGTTCAACCCGGACGCAAACGGTACGTCATAGAGAATGTTGTCCCACAGCCACTCGGACTGGCTCTTGCCGCCGCGCAGCCAACTCCAGTCACCGGGCATCGTCTCCCCGCCGAGCCGATAAATGACATCTGTCGCGGGCAAGGCTTCGTCGCGATCAGCGACGACGAACACACGCCAGGGCAGGGAGCGGCGTCCGGCCGTCTCGGCGATGTAGTTCGCGCGCCGCGTCACGACGGATTGCGGGAACTCGTCGCCGACGACCTTTTCTTCGAGGGGCACCTGCGGAAAGGTCCCGGTGAGACCGTTGCCGCCCTCGCCGACACGGAACCACAGTCCGGGATAGTCATCGAGATCTGCTTCGGTGATCAGCACCTTCGGTCGTCCGCTGCCCTCGTCCACGAGGACCGGCAGGAACGCCAGACGATCCCGTGCGAACGTTGCCAGCGGTCCGATCGTGTACGGTTCCTCGAAGCTGGTATGGAAGCAGTCGGCTCCGCCGCGCTGCGCCGCCTTCTTGCAGTCTGAGAGCGCCGCGTACAAGACTGGCTCTCCAGCGAACACCAGGCGCACCTCTTCGCTGTCAATGCGGATCTGTCCATCGAGCGCACTCTCCCACCGATACGCCACGGCATCGTCGTACGCGCGGACCACGAACGTGAGGCCGTCGTCGAACACGATCGTCCGCTGCGCGTAGCGATCTCTCACGAGGCGGCGCCGCGAATAGAAGACGCTGCGGATGTCAGTATTCGCATCGGTCACCACGGTCGATCGCACGCCTGCGTGCCCGAGCGCGCGTCCGCCAACGGTCACCGATGCCGCGGACGGGCCCATGACCGGATGCCCGTCGCGCGTGATGGACCACCGCACGCCATCAGTCGTAGTGACAGTGACTGTGGTCCGGCTGTCCGGAGATCGCACGTCCAAGGCCGCCGGTTGCGCGTGGACGCCGGTGCCGCTCACGGCGAGCAGGCCCGCGACAACGGCCGTGTAGAGCGAGGTTGTTCGGGGCGAATTCGACGGCGCGCGTGGACTCGTGTGCATGAGGCGGCTGCACGATAGCCGGTCGCAGCGGTTCGTGTCTACGCTCGTCCCAGCGATCCACGGGCCTCGGCCACTTCGCTCTGTTTTCCACTTGCGCCAGTCCGAGTGTAACGGCTAAATATTTAGCATACAAGCTCCTCGACGGAGATTCACATGAATCGCCCGCTTCCCTCGCTCGCACTTGCGCTCGTGCTCGTCGGCCTCGCGTCGTATTCCTCGGGTGCCACAGCGACCAACGGGGCGCAAGGAGCCGCTGTGACGCACGTCGCGGAGCGGACGTCCGCCTTGTCATCGACCGACGCGCGCGTACGCGGTCGCGCCGCGTGCGACCTCGGTGAACTCGGCAAGTCGGCGGATTCCGCCATTGGTTCTCTGCGGGCGCTGCTGAGCGACAACGCACGCATCCCCTCGTCGACGTGCGATCGTGAGAACGGCCGCTACGGAGATGGCGAGACCACAGTCGGCGAACTGGCGGCGCTGGCACTGGCACGAATCAACGGACCGGCTGTTGACGCGCTGCTCGATGCGACGTCGGACGCGAACGCCGTCACGCGCGAGCACGCGGCTTTCGGGCTCGGTCTGGCCGGTGATCCGCGCGCGGTGCCCAGGTTGGTGCGGCTGCTGTCGGATCGCGAGGCCGCCGTGCGTGCGAAGAGCGCGTGGGCCTTGGGGCTGCAAGGCGACTCGCGATCAGTCGAACCGCTGACGGTGACGCTCCACGATGAGTCAGAGGACGTTCGATGTCAGGCCGCGTGGGCGCTGGGGCTGAAGGGCGACAATCGAGCCGTCGAGCCGCTCGTGAACGCCCTTTCCGATCCGGACCCTCGTGTACGCGCGATGGCGGCGTGGTCACTTGGACTCAAGGGGGACTCCCGTTCCGTCGAAGCGTTGGTGCGTCGTCTGTCAGACGACGACATGCACACGGCGGCTCAGGCCGCGTGGGCCCTCGGTCTCAAGGGCGACGCGCGGGCGGAAGAAGCACTCAGCAGGGCGCTGAGCTCACCGTCCAACGAGGTTCGGAAACAGGCCGCGTGGGCTCTTGGGATGCTTGGCCTGCGGCACGGCGGGCCGAAGGTGATGATCAACCCGAATCCGAACCCGCGCCCGAACGTGTCGGTCCGGCACAATTAAGCGGGGTCGGGCCATCGGGGTCGACCCCGATGGCCCAACCCCGACCTAGACATCACCAGCGCGCAGGCGCTCCAGCAAGTGGTCGGTCGAGCGGACCGCCAGCGCCATGATGGTCAGCGTCGGATTGGCCCAGCCGCTCGACGGGAAGCCCGATGCGTCCATCACGCACACGTTGCTGACGTCGTGCAGCTGCTGGGACGGCGTCAGCACCGATGTCTTTGGATCCGTTCCCATCCGCGCGCAGCCGACCTCGTGCGACGCCCACCGCGGATCGTTGTAGGTCCGGATGTTCTGTCCGCCCGCCGCTTCGAGCATCTCGGCGGCAGATTCAGCCATGTCTTTCAGCATCTGCCGATCGTTCTCCTGCATATGCATGTTGATGCGCAGAACGGGCAGGCCGAATTCGTCCACGACGCCCGGATCGATCTCACAGAAGTTGTCGGGATGGGGGAGGCTCTCGCCGAATCCCTGCAGGTTCACGTTGGTCACTGCCTGCCGGACGGCGGCTTTGTACGCGCTACCGAACCCTGGAGCCGAATAGGGCACTTCAATGCTGCCGCCGCCCTGATATCCGTATCCGCGCAAGAAGCCGCCCGAGCTCTTCTCTCCTGGCAGATTTCTGAACCTGATCGCGAACAACGCATTCGGGCGATGCGGCCCCGCGAGCGGAGGCGTCGACGGGGGGAACTCCGGCATCGCAGCGTTGGCCCCGGCATCCGTGATGTGCACCATCAGGTTCTTGCCGAGCAGTCCACTGGAATTCCCGAGCCCGTTCGGATCCTGGCGCGTCCGCGAATTGAACAGCAACCGGACCGACTCGAACATCTGCGCGCACACGATGACGACGCGCGCCCGTAGCTCGTGCAACTCACGCGTGTGTCGATCGATGTAGCGGACGCCAGTCGCTTTGTGGCTGTCCGGATCCATGACGATAGCGCTCGCCATCGCGTCGGTCACCAGCGTGCACCGTCCCGTCGCCAACGCGTCCGGGATCGTCGTGTAGGCAGAGTTGAAGTACGAGTGCGTCGTGCACCCGCGCTCGCAGGGTCCGCAGTAGTGGCACGCTGCGCGGCCGTTCAGCGTTTGCGTCAGGTTCGCCGTGCGGCCGATCGTGAGCGTGCGTCCCAGCTTCTTGCCGACGCGCGTGACGAGTGCCTGTTCCACGCACGTCATCGCCATCGGCGGCAGAAACGAGCCATCCGGCAGCAGCGGATGCCCCTCCGCGCGCCCCGACACGCCGATGTAGCGCTCGACGATGTCGTAGTACGGTGAGAGCTCCGCATACGTGAGCGGCCAGTCGGCTGCTGCGCCGTCGATCGATGCGCTCTTGAAGTCCGTGTCGCTCCAGCGGTACGCCTGACGGCCCCAGACGTTGGTGCGCCCGCCGACCAATCGAACACGCCCGACCCAGGGAAACGGCGCACCCGGCGGAGTCGTATACGGCTCCTGCAGATCCTTGACGAACCAGTCGGCGTTCCACTCGTCAACGGCGTAGGATGCCGCCTGCTGCGGCCGGACCTTGAACAGCGGGCGTTTCGTACGGCCTCGATATTTCAGATCGGATGCCGGAATGTGTTCGCGATTGTCATCGTCGGTCCGTGCCCGGCCCGCTTCGAGCACGACGACCTTGAGGCCCGCCTCGGCGAGACGCTTGGCGGCCCATCCACCGGACGCGCCGGATCCCACGACGATGGCGTCGTACCTGTCGGCAGTGGCGGCGTTGCCCATGCGCGTTAGCTCCCTGGTTTCGCGTGCGGGCTCGTACCGCCCTCGGTGAGCCCAAGCACCCACTTGATGGCCTCGAAATACATCGTCTTGATGTCTGGATCGCGCCATGACTCGTTCGTGTGGCC
>JBKPMA010000393.1:0-6048 GCA_046731935.1 Acidobacteriota bacterium | reverse complement strand
TCCCCGCCCACAGCCTCTGGCAGAGGTCCTCGCGTGTGACGAGCTGGCCCGGACGGGCCAGCAACAGGGTCAATACCTGGAGGGGCTGTTCCTGAAGACCGACGCGGACGCCTGCCCTGCGCAGCTCTCCCGAACTGGCATCCAACTCGAAACTGCCAAAACGGACGAGACCGGGCACCGACGGACGAACGTCTGACATCGGTCGGCCTCACGCGAGTTATGGGGACGAAGGCATCGCGATACTACCATGCCCCGACATCTCCCGCCGGGTCACGCACGCTCGTGACACTCGCCGCCAACCTCGTGCTGACAAACGGTTTGTTGAGAGACACGTGTCCAACCTTGAAATGACCTCTGCGCCATTGAGGTAGCTGCGTCCGGGCTCCAGCGTCAGTGCACCGCCACACGGAGGTGCATCAATGCTGGCAAGCCGCGCCTGGAAGTTCGTCCTCAGTCTGCTACTCGCCGTGAGCTCCTTCGCCGCATCAACGGCGACAGACGGATTGACCACTGCGAAGTACGACAAGGCCGTCAATCGCGCGATCGGGTTGCTACCGAGGCGGCCCGAACGGGTTCTCGTGGTTGACGCGTCGCGCGCGATACCGCCCGTCGGCCCTCACGGGCGACGGGTCGAAGCATTTGTCACACCTGGGGATCGCACAGTGTACCTCGTCAGGCAAGGAGACATCCTGCAGCATGCGCTAAAGGGACCGAGTATCTTCGACTACGCGGTGGCCGCCACCATCTGGCATGAAATGGCACATGTGGACGGTGCCGACGAGCCGGGAGCGCAGCGTCGGGAAGAAGAGTTGTGGAAGGGATATGTGGTCCAGCATCGAGTCGACAGTGTAAGAGGTCTGAAGTATCTGGCGCTCCTGGAGCAGCGGCGATGACGGAGTCTGGAATTCCTGGAGACCGCCCACGTTGTCGGTCAGCACACTCACGGTGTTGAAGGCGCGGGGACGCGGCGTAGGATTCGGGAACGCGTCACACCGTGCCCGTGAGACCCTCAGATGGGAAATGTCAGTTGCCCCACGCTGCGCCACTCAGGAGCTTCGTCACGTAAGGCTCCTGCCCTGACCGCTGGGCAATACAGTGATCGACGGTCTCGAGGCTCTCCGCAAGTTTCTCGGCGCGCCCGGCACCGCGTCGACCTTCGGACGGAAGAAGCTGCGCGAGGGCACGATCTCGGAAGGCTGCGGGATGGCCGCCAGGCTCGACGATCGGGCTCACCATTCCCGTCGTGAACAACAATGCGACGTTCGGCGTCCGTTATCACGTCACTTTACAAGCCACGGCGGTGCCTGAGCCGTCCACACTGCTCATGTTGGGCTCCGGACTGCTCGGAACATTGCCGCTGCGGCACAAGTTGCGCCGTAAATGATGTTATTGACGTCCGCCAGGCTTGCGCCACGTCGCTTCCGGCGCCCGAGAAGTCCGGCACGGCGTGCGCCTCTCCATCTAAGCGTCGTACGGACCCGAAAACGTCATCCTTGGTGAGCTTCTTTCAGTTGGCCATGCTGTCGCGCACGAAGCTGCGGCACTGTGGACACGGCGTCGGGGTGTCGCCGATGTCGCAAAACGTGCCGCTGTTTTCCATTGGGCTGTCGGTGCAGACTGCGACTCTCCGATTCTCGAACGCGTCGTACATCTCATAGTACGTGTACGGAAGGTGGTTCGACTTGAACTCGCGGTTGAGATAGTCGAGCCTCATGAAGCAGCGTTGGAGCTTCGCGTTGTAGTGATTGAACCAGCCGGCCGGCACTGTGGAGCTTTGGTGCGAATCTTCATTCCAACGATTCCTTGCTGCCACTCGGTCAGCTTGATCCGCACACTCTTTCGTACGAAGCCAGAGATCGGGAGGAGCCTTAACCGTCGGTGGCGCTTGCTGGACTGTGGGTGGTTGCGATGGGCCGCAACCCAACACACCAAAGACCGCTGCGGCAATTGCGATACGTCGCATGAGAATCATCTCGCGAGCCAGCCCTTCGCAAGCAGCTCGTCGCGCTTGGCGAGCGCCATCAACACGGACTTCGTGCCGCCGTCTTTCCCCTTGAACAGTTCCGTCTCGCGCAACTCGCCGTGGATCAGACACCTCAAATCATAGCCAATGCCAGGCAGTACGTGCTGCTGTGCCTCGATCGCACCGCATTGCCACCATGAACTGAAACGGAAACACCGCTGAACTCTACACCAGCGCCGACACGACGGGAGCGACGAGCCATAGCGGTCCTCCTTGGCGCTGGAACTTAGAAGATCGTGATCGCGCGCAGGAACGGCGTCGTGTTTATTGCTCCGCCACTACGTCGGCCTCGACTGTGAGTCGATGTCCGGGTTCGATAGGGTCTCCCCGCTCTAAGCGTGTGTGACCATCCAGGGTACGCCCCTGCGGCCGCTCAGCGAAGTGTGCCGTATGCGGTGGTTTCCACATCCGGTGAGTCCCGCGGCAGGCCTTCGGGCCCCGACGTAGGGCCGGGTGGGTCTCCGGAGGGATCGGTACTTGAGTCTCATGCATGTCTCCAGTGCCGCGCAGTCCAGAGCGCAAGTCGGTTATCGCCAGCCTGCCGTGAACGTTTGTTCGAGGTGCACGCGTTTGCTGGTGAGCATTTTGGAACATGAAGTGGCGGCGCGGTCCGCTCGACCGCGCCGCGCTGGCCTCAACAGCCGAGTGCCGACCGAATTCGACCGGCGCGCGCGATCCAATCATCGGCGCGAGCACCGGCGTCAGTTCCCGCACATGTGCCTTCACGGAATTAAGGAACGCCTGGAGTTTGCCGCAGGCGGCCGAGCGGCGCCCGCTGTCGATCGCCGCGCTCGCGCCGCGCAGTTTCGCGTCTAGCTCCCCGGCGAACGGTTGGTTCGCAGCGATTCCTCGCACAGATTCCGCCAGGCCGTTGATCTGACACGACACGTGTTCGGATGGATCTAACGCGTAACCGAGAAGGGCGCTAAGGAAATAGCTGGGGCCGGAGCCTTCAGGCTGATGTCCTTCGAATTCTTTCGTCACCGTGTCGAGGATGACGCGCCCGGAGCCGGCGCAGTACTCCGCCACAATGGGTTTTGCCACGGTCGCAAAGCGCGCTGTCATCAGCGTCTTCGCCGACGGTGGCAGCACGATACCGTCCTGAAGGTTACCGTGCGCGACATAGCAGCATGCATCGATGTTTGTATTCGTCAGATCGTCGGCCGTGCCTGCCATACCGTCGGGACCGCGAACAAGCCGATGGTCGTCTGTGGTGCCAAGCAGGCCGTCGGCCCCTGCCGCAGTCGCGGCTAGCGTTGCGTCCGCACCATCGTCTGGAAATACGAGCGTGGGTGTGCCGACAGCGCCTGGTGCGATGAACCCGCCGTCCCAATCGTTGTCGCCCATATCGACGATGAGCACTCCGCCGCTGGCCACAAACGGCTTCTTCGTAACGAGGTGTTCGTGGCGATGGATGCCCCGCTTACCCGCTTCGCCGTTTACGCCGGACCGGAACGAGCCGGAGCACCAGCCTCAACACACAGTTGCCTCGCGCGAATGCCAAGGAAGGGCAATAAAAGGGCAACGTCACGGCACGTTGGAATCGATCTCTTCCGAAACATGCAAAAACGTTCTGGGATTCGTGGGAATTTCGATGGACCGACCCTCCGGTTAACAGGCGGCACAAGAAACGTTAGCCGTCCTTTGCGGGTCGGTGCCTGAAGGTGCCGGACCGAGCAGTTCACGCAGTGAACATCGGTCGACTTCTGCGTTCACCTTGTGTCCCGCGTTGCCGGTCGTTGCCGACGCCTGTTGCATGCAAAGGGCAAGAAAAGGGCAACGGCGACGCGGATTCAAATCACGGGCGTGCAACCGACTGTACTGGGATTTTGAGTGCGCGGCGGCGTGAAGGCTCTTCAAGGCGGAGACGGCTCATGAATAGCGCCCGCTGATGTCTGCCGACTTGTGGAACAGAACGGGATTCACCGTTCCTAGTTGGGTCCGTCCTCGTGCAGCGTGTCCCTGCGTGTCTCACTCGCGGTCGCCGTTTGTCGATCCGTTCCAACATGGCCGAAGTTCGTCGTCAGCGAGCGCTGTTCTGCAGCTAGTCGCGCGAGGAGTCGCTGGAATACCGGCTCCCCGTGTAACGGCAAGAAGTGCGGATCGTCACGGAAGAGCGTGTAATTCGGCAGCCCGAATTTTGCAGCGCGTTCCAGTAGCGACAGGGCGCGTCGATGCTTGCCCAAGGTCGCGTAAGTGGCAGCCGCCGTGTGCCACATGTGATGCGTGTGGAACAGCGGCTTGCGCCGGAGTGCGCGCACGAGCAACTGCTCGGCTCTTGTGGCTTGGCCGCGTTTTGCCCAAAGCAGCGCCTCACAGGATGTGAGCCACGGGTCATCGCCCTGCACCTCGCGGGCTGACGCGAGCTTTCGCTCCGCGTCCGCGAGGTCGCCCCTATAGAGGGAAACGACTGGATAAAACACGTGTGTCCATGTGTGCGCCGCGTCGATGCGGAGCGCGCGGGCGTGGTATTCATCTGCTTCGGCGTAGTGGTGCCGGTACATCGCGGATTGACCAAGGAAAAACACGGTCGTAGGATCGGCGGGACGAAGGGCCAGCGCCATCTTGAGCCCCTGGTCTGCAGCTCCGAAAAGACCGACATGGAGAAGAATGAGCGACCGCCACAGGAGTGCGGTCAGATTTCCAGGGTTCAGTTTGAGGGCCGTGGACAAGGCGCGCAGTGCCGCTTCGTTCTGAAAGCCGCGCGCCGGCGACCATAACACCAAACCGTGCGAGCATTGCGCCACCGAGTTGGTGGGATCGAGCGCGACTGCGCGTCGCGCCGCCCGCTCGGCCGCACCTATTCCGCAGGAGCCTTCGCCAAAGGTAAAGACCATTAGCAGGTGCGCCTCCGCGAGCCGAGCCCACGCACCGGCAAACCGGGGATCCAGACGGACGGCGCTTTGCAGCATATCGATGGCGCCTCGCGTCTCCCACGCATTCAACCGTGACAACTTGTCGACGGCGCGTAGGTAGAGCTCGTACGCCATGCGATTGCCGGTCGGGCGGTCCTCGGCCCCCGTGGTCTTGACGTTCTGGAGCGCGAGCGCCTTGGCCACGCTCTCCCCCACCGCATCCTGCAGGGCAAATAGATCGCCCATCGCACCATCGTGCTTGGCCGAAGCCAGCATGGATCCGGTTGTCGCGTCGATTGCCTGCACAAATACGCGCAATGTCGATCCCGCCCTCTGGATGTGCCCATCGACGAGCACCTGCACGTTCAACTCGCGTGCAGCCGCCAGCGGGTCAGTGGCTTCGCGTGCAAATCGCTCCACCATTCCGATCGGCCGGACAAGGATGTCATCGCTGGCGCCCAGATGGCTGATGATGGTGTCGGCAAGGGCAACGCTCAAAAACCCATCCTCCTGGCTGGGAGTCAGCAGCTTGAACGGCATTACGGCGACTGCCTGCTTGCCGGCGATCTCCGGTGGCAACGCAGCACCGGGCGGGAAGGGGCGCGTGACGTGCACGATCTCGGCTTTCGTCTGTGACCGTGATTGATGCTCGCCAGCGGCTTTCGTCTCAGAACGCCCTCGGATCGGCGCTGCCACCTTTCTCGGCGCGAGCGCGGCGAGCAGCTGTCTTGCGATTGCGTCCGTCGCTTCCCTTTGAATCGTGACTGTATCTCCTCGTTGGCCGTCGAAGGTCGCGGCACAGAGTTGCTTCTCGGAAGTTGCTTCGACCAGCTCCGCGCTGACGCGTACGTGCGAACCCTCCCCTCTCACCACGCCCCGCACGACAGCCTCGACGTTAAACTCGCGCGCATTCTCACAGAGTGGCCGAGTCGTCGCCTTGACAGCGTCGATCGGTGGCGCCTCCACCCGGGCTGATGAACGCCTTGCGAGCTCGGTGACCAGCTCGGTAGTTATGCCATCAGTAAGTCCCTGATCGCTGCTCTGGCCGTTGTTTAGGAACGGGAGCACAACGACCGAACGAATCGCGGCATCGAACGGTGCGGCCAGCCGGTAGCCCTTGCCCACCACCGTTTCTATGTAACGCGGCCGGGCGGCAGCATCGTCGAGGGC
>JBKPMA010000392.1:0-3556 GCA_046731935.1 Acidobacteriota bacterium | reverse complement strand
TGTTGAAGGCCGTGGCCGAAGTCGCGCCCCGCTGCGAGCCCGTGTTGCTCACAGCCGAGCCCGCGATCGGCGCCGTGAGGCTCGCGTTGGCGGAAGCGCGCGGCGGCGCCCGACTGCCCGAGTACATCTGACGTGCGCATCAGCATTTTTCCCGACGAATGCGCGCTCTCGCGCGACCTGGCGAACCTCGTCGCTCGCAGCCTGACCGACGATCCGACGCTGGTGCTCGGGCTGCCGACGGGCCGCACGCCCGTTCTGCTCTACCGCGAGCTCACGCAACTGGCTGCCGCCGGGCGAGCCGACTTCGGCCGTGCGACCACGTTCAATCTGGATGAGTTCCTGGGACAGGATCCCTCGAAGCCCGGGACGTATCGCGAGTTCATGGAGCAGCACCTGTTCCGCCACGTGAACCTCGATCCACGCCGCATCCACTTTCTCAACGGCTCGGCGGCCGACATCGAGGCCGAGTGCGCGCGGTACGAGGCAGCCATTCGGGCCGCAGGCGGTATCGGGCTCCAGATCCTCGGCATCGGATCGAACGGCCATGTCGGCTTCAACGAGCCAGGTCCCACGCTCGAAGCGCACACGCATCGCGTCGTGCTGCGACCGGAGACGATCCGGGCCAACGCCAGTCTGTTCGATGGCGACGCCGACAGAGTGCCGGCGGAGGCGCTGTCGATGGGGATGGCGACGATTCTCCAGGCGCGGCGGATCGTGCTCGTCGCGACCGGCCGCGGAAAAGCGGACTGCGTGCGGCAGATGATCGAAGGACCACTCACCACGACCCTGCCGGCATCGTTCCTTCAAGTACATCGCGACGTGCTCGTCATGCTCGACGAGGCGGCGGCGTCTGAACTGCGCAGCGTGCGATTGCGATCGGAAGGGTAGGGAGGTCAGGCGAGCTGCTGGTGATCGATTAGGTCCCGCAGCCGCGGCTCGATATCTTCGCCGAGCGCGTCGCGCAGATGGCCGCCGGCTTTCCGCAGCGTCGTCAGCGCCTTCGGGTAGGCCTGTCCGGTTTTCTGCATCACGATCGCCGCTTTTACGTTCCAGCGCGCCCGCCGCAGCAGCTTGTCGGCTTCGTCGTACTCGAGGCCGGTGACGATGTTGACGATGCGGCGAGCCCGATCTTTCAGCTTTTCGGATCCCGTGCGAACGTCCACCATCAGGTTCCCGTACGTCTTGCCGATGCGGATCATGGCGGTCGTCGTCAGCATGTTGAGGACCATCTTGGTCGCCGTGCCCGCCTTCAGCCGCGTGGAGCCCGCGATCACCTCGGGTCCGACCGACAATGCGATCGTCAAATCGACAAACGTCTGGAGCTCGGTGCGGGGATCACACGTGACGAACAAAATCTTCGCGCCGGCCTTTCGCGCGCGCGTGAGCGCGCCACGCACAAACGGCGTCATGCCGCTCGCGGAGACGCCCACCACCACGTCGCGCTTCCCGAACTGCTGACGCGTGACTGATCTGGCGCCCTCTTCGTAGTTGTCCTCGATCCCTTCCTTCGCCTTGAATGTCGCGCCTCGTCCGCCAGCCATGACGGCCTGGACGAGGGTCTGATCCGTGCCGAACGTCGGCGGCATTTCGGCCGACTCGAGCACACCGAGCCGCCCGCTGGTGCCCGCGCCGACGAAGACGACACGTCCGCCTCGGTTGAGGGCCTCAGCAATGATCTCCGCGCCCAGCGCGATTCGTTCTTTCTCTCGCTGAACGGCAGAGACCACCTTGCGGTCCTCGTTCATCATGAGTTCGACGATGTCGGCGGCTGGTAACTTGTCGAGACCGAGCGTAGAGGCGTTAATCGCCTCCGTCGGGAGGGATTGCCATTTGGAGCGAAACGCCATCAGGGACTCCGCCAGCGGCCGTGGCCGCGACAGCACGCGCATTGTAGATCGCCGCCGCCCGGCGAGGCACTGATATATCCTAAGGGTTGATCCATCCCCGATGGCAGCCGCCACGCCGTCCCCGCCGGATGCGTCTCGACCGGTGCACCCGCTTATCGATGCCTATCTCGACCACCTCCGGGTCGAACGGCGCCTGTCCGCTCACACGCTGGACAGCTACGCACGCGATCTCGCGCAGCTCGCACGGTTTGCCGCCGGTCACGCGCGCACGATGACGGAGCTCACCCGCCAGGATCTCGAGGCGTTCGTACGGGATCTGATGAGCACGGGCTTCGCGCCCCGCTCGGTCGCGCGCACCGTCGCCGCGACGCGCGGGTTCTTCCGCTATCTCGGCATCGCCCGACACAGGCCCGACAATCCTGCCGACGACCTGCAGGCGCCCCGCGTCTGGAGCACGCTCCCCAAATACCTCGCGACCGACGACGTGGATCGCCTCATGGCGGCGCCCGATGTGACGACGCCACGCGGTCTGCGCGATCGCGCACTCATCGAGGTCGTGTACGCCACAGGATTACGCGTCTCGGAGCTCGTTGGTCTCCGGATGAACGACATTCATCTGGATTCAGGCTACGTGACGTGCACCGGCAAAGGCAGCAAGGATCGTCTCGTCCCGATTGGCGACGAGGCTGCGTCGTGGCTCCAGCGCTACCTGCGCGAGGCGCGTCCAGCGCTCATCGGGAAACGCAGCTCACCGTTCCTCTTCGTCAACGCACGTGACGGCGGCGTGCTCACACGCTCTGGATTCTGGCGTGTGCTCAAGGGGTACGGCACGGCCGCCGCGATCACACGCGAATTGAGTCCGCACGTGCTGCGTCACTCGTTCGCGACGCATCTGCTCGAACGGGGCGCCGACTTGCGCGCTATCCAGATGATGCTCGGCCATGCCGATCTGACGACGACGCAAATCTACACGCACGTTCTCGAAGCGAGGATGCGGGCGATGTACGATCGATTTCACCCGCGCCCATGAAGCGTCGGTTGATTTGGCTGCTTGCCGTCGTTCCCCTCGCAGCGGCCCTCGTTTCCATCTGGTGGATGCTTCCGCCGGCGGCGATCGTGCTGCAGCACGTGCCGTCCGATCGTCCCGTCGTACGCGGAAGTATTCACATCCATACCGCTCGTTCCGACGGATCCGGCTCGATCGACGATGTGGCGTCCGGCGCCAGACGAGCCGGCTTGCAGTTCGTGGTCATCACGGATCATGGCGACGGCACGCGCAAGCCGGAGCCGCCCGCGTACAGACAATCAGTGCTCTGTATCGACGGCGTCGAGATCAGTACAAGCGGCGGCCATTACCTCGCCCTCGGTCTGCCGCAGACGCCGTACCGCCTCGCCGGCGAGCCTCGCGATGTCGTGGAGGACGTCAAGCGCTTCGGGGGATTCGGCATCGTCGCGCATCCGGACTCGCCGAAGCTTGCCCTCGCGTGGACCGATTGGGATGTGGCCGTGGACGGCGTCGAGTGGTTGAACGCGGACACGGAATGGCGGCGGCGCGACAGCAACGAGATGGCGCGCGCCTTCGCAACCTACCTCGTGCGTCCCGCTGAGACGATGGCGGCGCTCTTCGGTGCGCCGGGCGCGATCTTCTCGCGCTGGGATGCCATGACCCGATCGGCACACGTCATTGCAATTGGCGGGAACGATGCGCA
>JBKPMA010000391.1:0-3644 GCA_046731935.1 Acidobacteriota bacterium | reverse complement strand
GAGTGCCGCGATGCGCGTCCAGGGATCCTCGATGCCGTCCAGGAGTAGCTTGTCCCGCGCATCGGCGGCCTGCGGCGAATCGAGAAAGCCGAGCGCCGCGAGCACACTGAACCGCACGCGTGGATCGGCGTCGCCGGTCATGCCGAGCAGCGCCGAGGCCAACGCGGGCGACGCGCTCAGCCGCGACTCTGCCAGCCGAATCGCATTCTCGCGGACGCCGGCCGCCGTGTCGGCCAAGGCGGCGGAGATCAGCGGCGCGTCCAGTGCGCCAAGGCCGTCGAGCGTCCAGAGCGCGTGCAACCGTCCGAACGGCGAGGAGGACGACGTGGCCAGCTTCGTCAGCAATGGCGCCGCGTCTTGAGGGTGGCGATCGAGCAGCAGCCGCTGCGCGGTTCGCCGCCACCACAGGCTGTCTTTTTCCAGCGCGCTGACCAGTGTGGCGGTGTCCGCGTGCCCGAGTGCCGGCGGAGTGCCCAGCTTCATGCCATCTCGGCTGATCCGGTAGATGCGGCCGCGATTCTGTCCTTCATAGAGCGGCGCCGGATTCTTCTGCAGGTCGCTCGACGTCCACTCCGGGTGTTCGATCCGCGCGCGGTAGTAATCCACGACATAGAGCGCGCCGTCTGGACCGATGTAGAGAAATACCGGCCGGAACCAGCTGTCGGTCGAGGCCAGGAACTCGCGACCCTCCTCGGCGCGGCGTGCCACGAATGTCGCGCCCGAGGGCACGAGCACGTCGCGATGCACGAGATTGTGCACGGGCTCGGCGACGAAGAGCGACGTCCCCCCGGTCTCGGGGAACGCGCCGCCCGTATACGGCGTGATCGCGCACGCCGACGTGAACTGCCCTGCCTCGGTCAGCAGCTCGAATGCGGGCCGGTGCGTAATCGGAAACACTCTCGCCGCTTCTCCGTGGTCGGGGATGTCCGCCATCGCGGACTCGACGAGCAGATCGGGATTGCGAGCGAGATAGCGCGCGGCAATCACTTCGTGCCGCGCGTGATTCGAGTTGTCGTTCGTGAAGTAGTGCCCCCACGCGTCGAAGCCGTGGCCGTATTGCGAGTCGCCGGCAAGCAGCTCGAGGCCGCCGGTATCCGGACGCAGCCGCACGCCGCTCCGGTGCTGCGGCACGGCGGCACGGTCGGGGTGTTCGGGCCATTTGAGCGCCGACCCGTGATCGCCGAAGACGTCCTTGTAGATCACGGCCTCCGCCGGTCCTTCGTGCGCGAGATAGATCCAATTGTCGAGACCGTAGGTCGGCCCGTTGACCATGTGCTGCGGATTCGTGACGGCGAAGCCGGTGATCACGGTGTGCCGCTGGTCGGCACGGCCGTCGCCGTCGGTGTCTTCCAGGTAGAGGACATCTGGCGCCGACGTCACCAGGACGCCCTTCTTCCAGCGCATGATGCCGGTCGGCAGCACCAGTCCGTCGGCGAAGACCGAGCTCGTCTCGTACCGGCCGTCGCCGTCCTTGTCCTCGAGCACTTTCACGCGGCCCGTCGGACGGGTGTCCAGCGGATAGCCGGGCATCTCGAGGACGAACAGACGTCCGTCTTCATCGATGTCCATCGCGACCGGACTCTGGATGTCCGGATCGCTCGCCACCAGATCCGCGTGATACCCCGCTTCCAGCACGAGCGTCGCGCGTGCATCGGCCGGCTCGTAGGGCGGACCTTGATCCCGCCGAGCTACCACGACTGTGAGCGAGCCCAGGACGACGAGGACGGCAATCAGCGCACGACGCATGGCGCATTATGGAAAAAAGTGTCGCCTGTGCAACAGTCGTATGCGATGGTGGGGCGGGATCAGTCATGACTACATCCTGTACCCCGACCCCACCTGTGGGGAACCCCACTAGACGAGGAGCGTAGTGACATGCCAGCACGAATCGCCGACGCGGAATGGCGCGGCAATCTCATGGAAGGTACCGGCCGCGTCCATCTCGGCAGCGGCACGTTCGAAGGTCCGTACGATTTCAAGTCCCGCTTTGGTGATGGCGGCGGCACGAACCCCGAAGAACTGATCGCCGCGGCGCACGCCGGCTGTTTTTCGATGGCGTTTGCCAACATCCTGGCTGGCGCGGGCCATACGGCCGAATCAGTGCGAACGACCGCGAAGGTGCATCTCGGCAAAG
Source organism: Acidobacteriota bacterium (assembly GCA_046731935.1). Classification (GTDB taxonomy): domain Bacteria; phylum Acidobacteriota; class Vicinamibacteria; order Vicinamibacterales; family JAENWD01; genus CAVUPP01. The sequence goes on along the minus strand of JBKPMA010000391.1, from coordinate 1,510 downwards.
TGGGCGAGTCCTTCGCGATCACGAAGATCGAGCTGTCGACGGAGGGACGCGTTCCCGGCATCGACGCCGCCGCATTCCAGACGCACGCCGAGGCGGCCAAGAAAGGCTGCCCCGTGTCGAAGGCCCTTGCGGCCGTGGAAATCACCCTGACCGCGCGCCTGCTGTGAGCGGATCCGCGATTGCGAGGGAGGCGCGTGCACTGCTCCACGCGCATCGATGGGCAGCGCTCGCCACCCTCGACGGTGGCGAGCCGCTCGCGTCCATGGTGGCGTACGCCCTCGACGTGGAGAGCCGCGGCATCCTCCTCTTCCTCAGTCAGCTGGCGCAACACACGAAGAACCTGCTCTCTGACCCGCGCGCCTCACTCGTCATCTCAGAACCCGACACGGGCGACGGCGATCCGCAGCGGCTGCAGCGGATCACCCTGCAGGCGTCGGCCTCGATCATCCAGCGGGACACCGCGGATTATCTCGCGGCCGCGGAGCGCTACATCGATCGCTTTCCCGACGCGCTGCCGCGCTTCGAGCTCGGAGATTTCGTACTCTTTCGCCTGACACCAGGCGACGCGCGGTATGTGGGGGGCTTCGCGAGAGCTGCCAGATTCACCTGGACCGAGCTCGCCGACGACGACTGACCGTTCCCTTCTATTTCGGAACGAAGTTCGCCGGCGGAAATTCAACGGCGACCGCCTCCCCGGCGACCCCGCTGCCGCCTGGCCGGAACGTCAGGACGACCACGTCTTCCGGCGAGCGGCGCCCACAGTTGATCGATCCGCTCAAGTCATCGCGATACGTGATGAAGTCGATCGACTCGAACCGATCCGCGTGGACGCGCAATGGCTTGCCATCCACGCGGGCAACGAGCACGACGCCTTTCTGACCGCACTCGATCGCGGTCAGCCATCCGGAGACACGTTCTTCGCCGGGCTTCGGCTCCCGGAACACCGGCATGACGTGAGGCCCTCCGGTCGACGATGCTGCCGTCGTGCGCTCCGCGGACGGCTGCGCCGGCTGCGATTGGTATTTGCGCACCGTCGCGAGCATGTTGCTGGCGGTCTCGCGCATCGCTGGAGCCGTCGCGCTTCGCATGAGCCGTTCGAGCACCTGGGCCGCCGCAGGCAGATCCTGCTGGTTCATCAGAATCGTCGCGAGCAGCAGCTGGTACTCCTCATTCCCAGGCTCGAATTCGAGCGCCTTCCGTACGAGCGCAGCCGCTTCCTTGGAATGCTCAGGAACCTGCGCGCGGAGCCATCCCAGCTGACCGTACGCGTCGCCGAATGACGGGTTCGCGGCAATCACCCGGCGCAGGGCCGCTTCGATCGTCGCATCATCGACCGCCGGCTGGTCCGAGAGACGCGCCTGAATCTGCAGCACCGCGTAGTCCCACTGGACGGCCCACGGCGCATCGGGTGGAACGGCTGCTTTGCGAAGATGCGGGCGGGCCTCGTCTGCGTGGTGGGATGCGAGCAACATCCGACCGAGCCCCATATGCGCCGTCGGCGACTCCGGAT
>JBKPMA010000390.1:0-3953 GCA_046731935.1 Acidobacteriota bacterium | reverse complement strand
CCTTTGGGGTCCGGCCGTGGGGTCGCAGCTGCTCAATACTGCTCAGAGGCACGCGTATTGGCGCGCCCGACCCTTGAGGCCCGACCCTCGAGGCCCGACCCCGAAGGCCCGAACCCCTTGACGTCGTGGCTGTGCGTCGTATACTGTGTTTCATACAGTATGTGACCAACGATGGCCCCTAGCCCCGATACCCTCGACAATCTCCGCCTCGAGCTGCGGCGCGGCTGCCTGGTCGTCGCGGTGCTCGCCGCGCTGCGGACGGAGCAATACGGCTACACGCTGCGCAAGACACTCAACGAGCACGGACTGACGATCGACGAGAGCACGCTCTATCCCCTGCTCCGCCGACTCGAAAGCCAGGGACTCCTCACCAGTCAGTGGCGCGAGGAGGACAAGCGCAACAAGCGCTTCTACCGGCTCTCGCCGGACGGCGAGGCCACGCTCGAACAACTCCTCGGGGAATGGGACGGTATCGATCGATCGATTCGCGCGGTGTTGAAGGAGCACGGACATGGATCTCGTCGAACGCTATCTGCAAGCCGTTAGTCACTGGCTGCCGACCAGACAGGCCCACGACATCATCGCGGAGCTGTCCGAGGACATTCACTCCCAGGTGGAAGAGCGGGAGGCCTCGCTCGGCAGGCCGATGACGGATGCGGAAGTCGAGGCCATGCTCCTCGAGCGCGGCCGCCCAATGCTCGTGGCGAGCCGATACCTGCCGCAGGAGTACCTGATTGGCCCGGAGCTGTACCCGGTCTATCGCTTCGTCCTCAAGATCGTGCTGCTGTGTTCGGGTGCGCCGGCGGTACTCGCCCTCGTCAGCCTGATCGTATTCGGATCTGGCGGACAGGACGGCGCGCCGCGCGCCTGGCTGGCGCACATCGGTCAGCTCTGGGGAACGTTCGTGTCTGCTGTCTTCATGGCGGCCGCGATCGTCACGCTCGTGTTCGTGGTGCTCGACCGAGTCAAGGATCGCGCGGGGTTTCTCGACACCTGGCGGCCGGGCGCGCTCCCTCCCGTGCGCGATCCGAATCGCATTTCGCGCGTCGGCACGTCGTTCGAGATCGCCTTCGGCGTGATGTTCCTCGTCTGGTGGTCGACGTACATGGGTTCGCTCCGGCTGGTCGACGTTCGGGAATTGTCGGTCACGCTTGCGCCGCAATGGTTGTGGTTCTACTGGGGCTTCGTCGCCATCACGGTCGCCAACATCGTGTTCTCGTGTTACAACCTCGTGCGGCCACGGTGGACGATGACGCGAGCGGCGCTGCGACTGGTGAGTGACGCGGGAGGATCCGCTCTCTTCTGCTGGCTGATGGTGCTCCATCCAGTGGCGAGCATCGCCGGCGTCCACATTCCACCTGACAGGGGAATCGCGTTGGTGGCGTCGATCAACGAGTGGATGGCTCGGCTCATGCCCTATGCGGTGCTCGTGGGGGTGGCCATTGCACTTGGTAATGGCTACCGCATGTTCCGGCTCAACTCGGAGCGCATGCGGCGGCTCGTCGGCTCGAGCGGACAGACTCCGCCAGCCTTACACGCGGCTGGCAGCAGAAAGTGAAGGACTGGCCATGGCCTTTGCGTATCTGGTCGACACGAGTCGTTCACTGGTGCTGTCGAAGGCGTTCGGCACACTCACCGATGACGACCTTCTCGGCCATGTACGTGCTCTGCGGGCAGACGCCACGTTTCACAGCCGCATGTTCCAGATCGCCGATTTCCGCGACGTGGCCAAACTCGCGATTTCATCGGTAGGCGTGCGACAGCTTGGCGCCTTGAATCCCTGGGGCGCAGGCTCGCGACGGGCGGTGGTGGTGACGACCGACTTCGCCTACGGCATGGCGCGGATGTACGAGATGATCCGCGAGCCCGCAGACGATGAGCTCGAGATCTTCCGCACGCTCGACAAAGCCGTGGAGTGGCTCGGACTGGGCGACGAGCTCGAGACCATTTCGACACGACTGACGACACTTCGCTGAGCAACCCGCTCGAAAACGCTGCGGACGCAAGAGTACTTCTGGACTGCTCACAGGCTGTTCCGCGCTGTCACGGCGGCGCGCTGCCGCAGCCTGGCACTCTCGTTCCCCCCGCAGTCCGTTCGACAAAACCGGTGTCAAACAGAATAGGACGGCATGAACCCGTGCCACCCGCTGGAGACGTCTCGCCGGCCCGCCGATAACCCGCTCAGACCCTCTGTCTTCACACGACACCATGCGCATCAGGATCGCGTTCGCTGCCTCGTTGCTCTGTCTCGTTGTCTGTGCGCAGGCCCAGGCACAGAACGCGCTGACCGTCGTCAGCGCGCGGCCCAGCGGAGAAACGTCAGACCTCGGTGAATCCCGCGAGATCACGGTCGTCTTTTCAGAGCCGATGGTCAGGCTGGGACGAATCCCGGATCCGGTGACCGCACCGTTCTTCCGGATCCAACCTGCCATCAAGGGGACCCTGCGCTGGTCGGGGACAACGATCCTGATCTTCACGCCCGACCCGAAGGTTGCGCTGCCGTACTCCACCCGATATGCGGTGATGGTGGATGCCTCGGCGGCCGCCGTGAGCGGCCGGAAGCTTGCCGCACCCTACACATTCAGTTTCACGACTCCCACCGTCAAGCTGCTCGCCACGAACTGGTACCGACGCGGCGATCGATTCGACGGCAAAGTTGTCGTCGCCTTCCGCTTCAACCAGCCGGTCCGCACGGACGATCTGCTGCGCCGCCTGGTGCTGCGCTACGAGCCGCACGATTGGAGGCGGCCGTCGCTGTCATCTGAAGCCGAGGCTCGCCTGCGCGCGAGCGATCCCGCCGGACTGCAGGCGTTCCAGAACAAGCTGGCAACGGCCAACGCCGCAGCTGCAGCAACGGCGCCCCTGAGTGCGGCATCGACCACCAATTGGGACGTGAAGCGGCTCGGCGCAGCGGCGCCGGCGCTCGTCGTGCTCGAAGTGAAGGAGGTGCCGCCTCCTGAAAGCTGGATCCATGTGGAAGTGCCGGCGGGTACGTCTGGCGTCCAGGGGCGGGTCACGACGCCGCGCGTACAGACCTACACGATGGAGTTGGAACCGGCGCTGTTCGTCGATGGGCCCGGCTGTACCGCCGGATGCGATCCCGACCGGTGGAATCCGCTGGTACTGCGCCGCGAGGCGGCCACGTCGAAAGTGCGCGGTGCGTTTTCGCTCATGGACGTCTCCACCGCGACCGCGCGTCCGGTCGCGAAGAAGTCTGCACCGGCACCAGACGGTCCTTCCGATCGCGGCATGCATTTCACCCTCGAAGACCTCGGCTACGATCGGCAGAAGCCGGCGACTACGTACGCCTACCGTCTCGACCCCTCGTTCCAGTCGGCCGACGGGCAGACGCTCGGTTACCCCTGGACGGCGGTCGTCGAGAACTGGCACGCACGCGCGTTCACGAGCTTCGGCGATGGCCACGGGGTCTGGGAATCCACCGGCGGCAGCGTCCTGCCGTTCTACGCGAGGAACTTCACGAACCTGCGGCAGTGGATCGCGCCGGTCGCGCCCGGCGATCTGATGCCGACGATTCAGTCGCTCCAAGCGAATGACTTCTCCAGCCCGCCCGAGACCGATCCCGTGAGCCGGACGCTGAAGCCTCAAGCTGACCGCATCCAGTCGCATGGACTCGATCTCGGCAAGGCGCTGACCGGCGGACACGGCCTCGTCTGGGCCGCTGTCGAAGCGGGCAAGCCGATTCCGCACGCAGAAACGTACGGCCAGAAGACTCGCGCCACAGTCGTCCAGGTCACCAACCTCGGGCTCACAGTCAAAGACAGCCCTCAAAATACGCTCGTGTTCGTGACCCGTCTCGACAACGCCGCACCCGTCGATGGCGCTCGCGTCTCGATCATCGCGCTCGACAACAAGGTCGCGTGGACCGGCACCACGAATGCGGACGGCGTGGCAATTGCGCCCCGGCTGTCGCTCCGGACTCCACAGCGCTGGTT
>JBKPMA010000389.1:0-2590 GCA_046731935.1 Acidobacteriota bacterium | reverse complement strand
GCAGGAGCGGCTGGTCGTTGCTCCAGACGCCGTACGACACGAACCCGGTGAGCTGCGAGCGCCGTGCAAACTTGGTGTAGCCGCCGGCGCTGATGGTCTGCGCCGAATTGGTCGGCCAGAGCGCCATGCGCCCCTGACCCGGTTCTTTGACCAAGTCGTCGAGTCGAAGCGGGCTGTCCCAGATGAGCGTGTCGTCCAGATTGTCGAACCACGAGCCGTCGTATGCCACGCGCAGCATGTTGCGGCCCTTCGTCCATTCCGTGCCCACCGTGAACAGGTTGGTCCGTGAGTCGTACGGCAGCGGCACTTCGACGTCGTTTGAAAAGCCGAACGACCCGCCCCAGGGCAACTCGCCGGTGTGCCGTGTCGTCGTGAAATTCGCCGTGATGTCCAGATTCTGCGTCGGTGTCGCCTTGAGATCGACAGCGCCGGTGTCGCGGCGTTCCCGAAGATCGAACTGGGACGCCACCGGGACGTACAGATTGAGCTTCGCCGGATTGCCCTGCTGGATCGACTGCTGGATTGCGTTGTCGAGCACGAGGTTGCCACCGGAGCCCGTGTACGGCGTTCTCGTGTCGATGCTGTAGAACTGCGGGATCTCGTCCCAGAGGCCGGAGAGGACGAACCGCCCCGTGCGCTGATACGTGGCCGAATATTTCTGATCGCGATAGCCGACGTTGTCAGCCGCGGCGCGGAACAGCCAGTGCCCATTGGGATCGTCACGGCCGAAACGCGCGTCGGTCAGCACAATGCCGTCCCGCAGATCCTGATAGCGCTGCCATCGCGCCGGATCACCAGAGACGCTGCTGATCCGCCCGCCGATCTGAAACTGATTCAACGTTTCGTCGAAGAGACTCGCCGGTTCCGCTGGCGGGGCTGCTGCCTCTGCTGGAGCGTCGGCTTTCGCCGCCGGTGCCGACGCCGGCGATTGCGGCGTCTGCGCATCCGCCGACGGCGCGGCCTGCGCACATCCGGTCGTCACGGTCGGCGATTCCACACACTGCGCGACCGACGGGGATGCCGACATCGCCCATAGGCAGCACGCGAAACCGGTGAACACCAAACCGCGCATATGCTCGTCTTGGCCCTACCGCATGAAGAACTGGCCGGAGGGGTGATTCGATCCATGGATATTCTGGTGGCAGTTCATGCACGACCGCCCGAACATCCGGTTGCTCTTGTTCACGGTGATGGCGTTGTTGTCGTAGATGCTCGCCGGGTGTTTCGTCGCGATGTGACACCGCTGGCACAGCATCGGCATGCGCACGGCGAGCATCCGGTCGTTCGACGAGCCGTGCGGATCGTGGCACGTGGTGCAGCTCTCGCGGACCGGCGCGTGCTCCCACAGCATCGGCCCGCGCATCTCGGCGTGACACGTCTCGCACAGTTCGTTGACAGAGCTGCCGACCTTGAGCGCCTTGACGTTGCTGATCGAGCCGTGCGGGTTGTGGCACGACGAGCACGACATCGACCCTTCCCGCACTGGCATGTGCGCCACGGCTCGTTCGGTCTTGGCCACCTGCAGTCGATGACATGCGACGCAGACTTGAGTCTCAGTGGCTTTGTTGAGCTGGTGCGCAATTGATTTCGGCGCGTGCACGCTGTGGCACGTCGTGCAGGCCAGACCGCGCTGATCGTGCGTGCTGGATTCCCAACCCGCGTGCGTGCCGCGATTGTGGCAGGTCAGGCAGGCCTGGTTGATCTCGCCGGCCTTCATCTGCCCGAACTTCAGAATGTGTCCCTTCGCATCGTCATCGACGTGCGCTTGTCCGGGACCGTGACAGCTCTCACAACCGTGAGTGGCCGCCGGCGACCGCGGGTTCGCCGCTTCCCCGTGCTTCGTCCCCTTGAGCGAATCTTCCTTGTCGCTGTGGCAGGTGATGCAGGTGTCCGTTCCAGCGTAGGCGGTGTTCACCGCTTGTTGCGCCGGAGCGGCTTGCGGTGGCGGAGCGGATTGCGATGGCGGAGCCGCCTGCGCGCCGCCGGACGCCGCCATCAGCGCAATCGTCGACAGCGACGCGGCGCCCACGACCAGCGCACCGGCCACAAGACGATGAATGCTACCGAGGACTCGAATCATGGCAGCTCGCGAACGACGACTGGATACCGCGACGTCGGTGTGCGCCGACAATACAGACGCGATCAGTCGATGTCAACGCACATACGGTAAACAGCGTCATCGAAGGCTGAGCTCGGGCAGTTCACCGTGGGCGCGTGTGTCGCGCTCCGTACGCCCTAGCCGGCCGGCGTTACTGTGCCACGCTCCACGTTTTGTCGGGATCGAACGCTGTAATTTTCGTGACTGCGGTGGCCGTCTCGGGTCCTAGGTTTTTCTCTCGGATAGAACCGTCCGGACCCACGATGAACGTCATGATGCCCGTGGCGCCGTATTGTGCGGGCCACGCGATCAGCGAGAAGCCGCCTGACATCTCGCCGTTCACCAGGTAGTTCTTGATGCCGCCGGGAGCACTGGCTCCCTGCTGCTCGAGCACACGAAAGTAGTAGCCATAGAAGGGCACCGGTTTTTTGCCATCCGGACCCACCTGGCGGCCTGCCGCGGCGGCGGCAGCGACGAGCGGACCCAGTGGAC
>JBKPMA010000388.1:0-14151 GCA_046731935.1 Acidobacteriota bacterium | reverse complement strand
CGCTGCCGATCATGGGCCGCACCCGATCCTGCGCATTCCGGATCGCAACGGTCCACCCCGGCTCACGACTATCTGCGGGCCAACGTGCATGACCGACGATAGGCTCGCGCGGATCACGTTCGACGGGGAAGTCAAACCCGGCGACATCCTCGTGTGGATGAACGCCGGCGCGTACCACTTACCGTGGGAGACGAGGTTCTCTCACGGACTCTGTGCCGTCGCGTGGTGCGACGAGACCGATCGTGTGTCGGTCTCCCGCGAGCGCGAGGAAGTCAGCCGGGCATTGCCCGGCCTGGGTCATGGCAGACACATCGAACCCTTTCAATGACGCGACAGCCGTCGAGCAGAGCAACTACTGCCGCTTCGACGGCAAGCATCTGATATGCGCTGGAGCACATGCCTCGCCCATGAGCGCATTCGTGCACGACAACGTCCGCGCGCTCGTGCTGAACGAGCGCTTCAGCTGCGTCGCGGCCAAGGCAGCGATCCGGCAGAACGGCTACGTGTTCGGACTGTACGGCGAGCTGGGATGCCCGGCGGCATCGGCGGGTCTGGCGCGCGATCTGTTCACCTTCTGTCGGGAGCGCGACGCGTTTCCAGCCGACTTCACCACCTTCGTGGCGAGCTTTGCGGGTCCGACGCCCGCTGACGAAGCGACGTTCGAACGGTTTCTGTGGACGACGCTGCAACAGTTGCACGAACGGGATGCCGAGCATCACCAGTGGGACCATCGCGTCGAAGCCGACGCGTCGCATCCCGACTTCTCATTCAGCTTCGCCGAGACGGCCTTCTTCGTGGTCGGACTGCATGCGGCCAGCTCGCGCGCGACGCGCAGGTTCGCGTGGCCGACACTGATTTTCAATCCGCACGATCAATTCGAGCGGCTCAGAGACACGGGACGCTATGGTCGCTTCCAACGCGTCATCAGAGCAGCAGAGCGACTGCTGCAAGGCAATATCAATCCGATGCTGGCGAACTTCGGCGAGCGATCGGAGGCGTCGCAGTACTCGGGCCGTCGCGTCGGTCGCGACTGGAAATGCCCCTTTCACGTGAGGGCGTCGCGAGCGCCAGCGCAGGAGAATGAGCAGTGAGCCGGCGACGGATTGAGGCACAGTGCGGTGTTGCGTTCGAGATGGCGGCAGGCGACCAGCTTCGGGTCATCGATCCGTGTGGTGAGCAGGTGGCAGACTTGATCGCCTTCTCGCGCGTCGACCGGCGCGAGTGGCTCTCGTCAGGGCGGACGCTGGACTACAACAACACCATCTATCTCACCACCGGGCACACGCTCTTCTCGAACCGCAGTCAGCCGCTGCTCACGATTACTGGCGACACGGTCGGACGGCACGATTTCCTGTACACACCGTGCAGCCCGGAGATGTTTCGCACGCTGTACCACGTGACGGGCCACCATCCCAGCTGCTTCGAGAATCTCGCGACCAACCTGCGGCCGTTCGGCATCGAACCGGACCAGATTCCGACGACCTTCAACATCTTCATGAATGTAGCCGTCCTGCCCGACGGTGCGCTGCAGATTCATCCGCCGCGATCGAAAGCCGGCGACGCGCTCACACTGCGAGCAGAGATCGACCTGGTGGTTGGCCTCACGGCCTGCTCCGCCGAGTTGTCGAACAACCACGTGCTGAAGCCCATCGAATTCGAGTTGTCCCGGCAGAGCGGGTCCTGAGGTGCGGTCGACTGTCCCGGACCTGTCCTGGGCCGATCCTCCGCAGAGTTGAAAGTCCACTGACCGTTCTGTAATCGGTTGGTTCGGGATCGCGCAAACTCCGAACAAAACGCGCGGCACGTGCATTGCGGGAGCGCGTGGCGTGGCAAAGCGGATTCGACCGCTTCGAGTCGGCAGAGGCGTGCGCTGGACGTTCGAAGTGTCGGCAGACGTCGACCCGAAGAGCGACGCACGTGCGACGAGGACCGCGCGAAAGCGTCCGCCTGCCAAATCGAGCGCTAAGCGTGCGAAGCCAGCTGTGCGGCGGCGTGCGCAGCCGATTGCGAAGAGCGCGCCGGTACCGGTGACGTCGTCGGTTGAACCCACGGGCCGTGTGCCGATCGCTCAGGCAGCGGCTGCTCCGACGGTGACCGCTCCGCCGGTGATTGCTCCGCCCATGATTGCTCCGCCGATGATTCCTCCGGCGGTGTTTGCTCCGGCGAGCGACGCTGCAGCGGTGTCCGCGTCGCCCGCGGCCGCTCCTCACGCGACGCGGGTTCAGTGGATCGTCCTTGTTGCCGCGGCTGTGCTCGTCGTGGCGGCGGTCGCCTATCCTCGAGGTCCTGCGGCGCCGGATGTGCCCGCGGCGGATGGATCGCTGGCGACTGCCTCGCCCGCCGGCCGCTCCGCGCGGTCCGCTCAGGCGAACGCAGTGGATACGGTCCCAGCGGCAGGAGCGAGTGCTGCGCCCGCCGCGGCGATGGTCGCTCCACAGCCAGTGAGCGAGGCGCCGAAGAAACCTGTGGTCCCAGCCGTGACGAAGCGAGCCGCCGCCGCGAAATCGCCGGCACCGGTCGTCGCGGCGCCTGTCGAATCCCCCAAGAAGGAAGAACCCGTCGCTGTCGCGGCTGCCGTCGAACCGCCGCCTGCGCCCGTGTCGGCGTCGACGGCGATCGTCACACCGGGGCTCGTGACGATCACGGGGTGTCTTGAAATCAGCACTGACGGAGCTACCTTCCGGCTGACCGACGCGGAGGGCGCGGACGTGCCGAAGTCGCGCAGCTGGAAGTCGGGCTTTTTCAGGAAGCGTCCGGCTCCGGTGATGTTGGTCGATCCGCCCGAACACCTGGGGCTGAAGACGAGCGTCGGCAAGCGCGTGTCTGCGACGGGGCAGCTCGCGAACCGCGATCTCCGAATCAGCTCGCTGCACGTTGTCGGTCCCTCCTGCAACTAGCTCCGATGCCCGCGCGCGTGGAGGTGACAGTCTCATGAAAATGAGACGACCCTCCCGATCCGCCGTGCGGGCGTCGAAAATACGCTCATTTTGTGGATCCGTGGGGGAACGGATTCTCACGAAGATGAGAATGGCCTCCCGATCACGGTCCTTCAAAGATTGGAATTAGTCCAAAGGTTGATCTAGTCTCTTGGCGTGGCAGACTCAGCCGATTTGCTGCGCCAGCGCGGGATACAGGTCACCGCCCAGCGCCTCGCCGTGCTGCGCGCCGTCGCCGCTCAGCCGCACATCACGGCCGACGGCGTAGCCGAGGCCGTCAGAGCGGAGATCGGCGCGATCTCGCTCCAGTCGGTCTACGACGCCCTCAGCCTCCTCGTCGCCGAAGGACTGCTTCGCCGCATCCAGCCCGCCGGTTCACCCGCCCGCTTCGAGAACCGCGTCGGTGACAACCACCACCACTTGATTTGCCGCAGCTGCGGTCGCGTGGTGGACGTCGATTGCGCGACAGGCGCCGCTCCGTGCCTCGCGGCACTCGACGACCAGGGATACCAGATCGACGAGGCCGAAGTCGCCTACTGGGGCCGCTGCCCGGAGTGTCAGGCTCGGCCCGACGCGCCTGCATCCCTCGAGACACCCGCCAGCCGTCGGCGGCGGACCGCACGTACCGAAGCTCCGACGTCGTCATCAGCGACTGTCGACGTCGATCCCGCAGATTGACACACGAACAACCAACGACCACGAGAGGTGAACGTCGCCATGGATAGCGAGAAGAAGTGCCCGTTCTCGAGCAAAGCGCGCACCGGACGGACCAACCAGGAGTGGTGGCCCGATCGACTGAATCTGAACGCCCTGCACACGAACCATCCTGCGGGCGACCCGATGGACGACGGATTCGACTACGCGAAAGAGTTCCTGTCTTTGGACCTCGCGGCCGTGAAGAAGGACATCGAGGCCGTGATGACCGATTCACAGGATTGGTGGCCGGCCGACTTCGGACACTATGGCGGACTCTTCATCCGCATGGCCTGGCACAGCGCGGGCACCTACCGCATTCACGATGGCCGCGGCGGCGCGGGATCCGGCCAGATACGGTTCGCGCCCCTCGGCAGCTGGCCCGACAACGCCAACATCGACAAAGCGCGCCGGCTGCTCTGGCCCGTCAAGCAGAAGTACGGCCGGAAGATCTCATGGGCCGATCTGATCGTACTGACCGGGAACGTCGCCCTCGAGTCCATGGGGTTCAAGACCTTCGGGTACGCCGGAGGCCGCGAGGACGTCTGGGAGCCGGAGCACGTCAACTGGGGATCGGAGAGTACGTGGCTCGGTGACGAGAGGTACAGCGGCGATCGGCAGCTCGCCAATCCGCTTGGCGCGGTGCAGATGGGCCTCATCTACGTGAATCCCGAGGGACCGAACGGCAACCCCGATCCGGTGGCGGCAGCGCGAGACATTCGAGAGACGTTCCGCCGGATGGCGATGAACGACGAGGAAACCGTGGCACTCATTGCGGGCGGCCATTCGTTCGGCAAGACGCACGGTGCCGCGCCGGCGAGCCATGTCGGCCGCGAGCCTGAGGGGGGAAACCTCGAGGAGCAGGGCTTCGGCTGGAAGGGCGGCTACGAGACCGGCAAAGGCGCCCACGCCATCACGAGCGGCCTCGAAGTCACGTGGACCACGACGCCGACCCGGTGGAGCAACGATTTCTTCAAGCACCTGTTCGAGTACGAGTGGGAAGTGACCACGAGTCCCGCCGGCGCCAAGCAGTGGCAGCCGAAGAACGGCGCCGGTCAGGGCACGGTTCCGCACGCGCACGACCCGTCACGGAAGATTGCGCCGTCTATGTTGACCACGGACCTCGCGCTTCGGTTCGATCCGGCGTACGAGAAGATCTCGCGCCGCTTCTATGCGAACCCGCAGGAGTTCGCCGACGCGTTCGCGAAAGCGTGGTTCAAGCTCACGCACCGCGACATGGGCCCGCGCGCGCGGTATCTAGGCCCTGAGGTTCCGAAGGAGCAGTTGATCTGGCAGGATCCCGTCCCGCCAATCACGCATCAACTGATCGACAAGAAGGACATCGCCAGCTTGAAAGACACGATCCTGGCGTCAGGATTGTCAATCGCCCAATTGGCATCGACGGCCTGGGCGTCCGCATCCTCGTTCCGCGGCACCGACAAGCGCGGGGGCGCGAATGGCGCGCGGATCCGCCTCGCGCCACAGAAGGATTGGGCCGTCAACAATCCTTCGGATCTCGCGAAGGTTCTGAAAGTCCTGGAAGGGATTCAGAAGGCGTTCAACGACGCACAGTCCGGCACGAACAAACGCGTCTCACTCGCGGATGTGATCGTGCTCGGTGGATGCGCGGCGGTGGAGAAGGCCGCGCGCGACGCGGGACACGACGTGATCGTGCCGTTCACACCTGGCAGAACCGACGCGACGCAAGATCAGACCGACGTGGAATCGTTCGCCGTCCTCGAGCCGGACGCGGACGGCTTCCGTAACTATCTCGGAGAAGGGCACGAGGTACCGGCCGAGCATCTGCTGATCGAGCGAGCCTTCCGGCTGAACCTCAGCGCGCCAGAAATGACCGTGCTCGTCGGAGGTCTGCGCGTGCTCAAAGTGAATGCCGGTCAGGACGGCGAAGGCGTCTTCACGAACCGGCCCGGGAAGCTGACCAACGATTTCTTCGTGCATCTGCTCGACATGGACACCGAGTGGACGCCCACGTCAGGCGCGGCGCGATCGTTCCAGGGACGCTCACGCGCAACAGGCGCTCCCCGCTGGACTGCCAGCCGGGTCGACCTCGTGTTCGGATCGAACTCCGAGCTGCGCGCCCTTGCCGAGGTCTACGCGTGCGACGATGCGAAGGAGAAGTTCGTGAGAGACTTCGTTACCGCGTGGGACAAGGTCATGAATCTCGATCGATACGATGTCGCCTGACGGCGCATCGGCAGCGCTCAGGCCGGCCTCGCCGCCGGTCTGAGCCGCTCCTCTTACAGCGGCACGCGACTCGTGGACCAGCAATCGACTCGGAGGGCTCGATGACTCACGCTCGCTGGTGGGGCGTCTTGTTGCTCGTGATGTTCGTCCAGACGAGCGGACCTGCGACCGCGCAGACACCTGCAACAGAGATCACGACGGGAGCGAACATCCCGCTGGCAGCGGGCGCGACACTGGAGCTCCGTGCCGTCAACGGCGAGGCGTCGTTCCTGAAGGCGCCCGGCGATCAGGTCGTCGTCGAGTTCGCGCGGGCCGTGCCGGCCGACGTCAGGATTGTCACGCTCACGACGGCCCAAGGTTTGACGATCTGCACCGTTTACGCCTCCTCCGATCCGAAGAAGCCGACCGAATGTCTGCCCGACGGCAAGGGGCGCCTGGCGGCCGGCAAGATCAAGGATCAGTCCCGGGTGCAGTTCAGGATCCGCGTGCCGCCGGGCGTGCACGTCAAAGCGACCATCGATCAGGGCGACCTGAAGTGCATCGGCATCACCGGCAATCTCCAGTTCTATTCGAACAACGGCTACGTGCTCGTGCACGATGCGGGCGGACCGGGCACGATCGACGCAGGCACGGGTTTGCTCGGCGACGTCGATGCCGTAATCGCGAAGGAACAGAACGGACCCGGGCTTCGACGCGTGCGGCTTCGGACGATTGGCAGCGGCCGGGTGCGCGTCGCGATGCCGACCACGGTGGGTGCGGGTTTTAACGTCAGCACGCAGCGGGCAGCGGCGATCGATCCGGTATTTCGCGTCGAGAAGCTCACGCCGCCACTGCTGAATGGTCACGTGGGTCCGGCCGGGGACACGCAGGTTCAGCTCGACGTTGACACAGGTATCGCGGGTCAATTCGTGATGCTGCCCGCGAAGTGAGTGCAGGCACGCGTACCGTCGTCCTAATCGGGCGTTTGCGTCCTGTGCGGCTTTCTGCAGCAGGAGTGCACGCGCCGCCGGCATTTGCGTCCATGCAGGAAGGCCCACCGGCGAGCGACCGCTGATCTGCTGATAGATGACGAGCGCCGCCAAGTACGAGGCCGTGACCGTCGGATGAAACCCATCCGGGCCGTACAACGGCATGTCGGGATCGCGTTGCCAGGCTGCGCGCCAGGCCTCGCCGACCGGGAACAGCATGCCGGTCACGTCTTCGGCGGCTCGCGCATACGATTGGCTGACCGCGTCGAATGCCTCGCGGCGACTCGACTCGGGCCACACCATGTAGAGCGCCGTCCGTGCGCCGCGGGCGCGAATGACTGAGTCGAAGCGGGCTGTCCACCTCCGGAGTGCGGCCTGCGACTCCGGGAGCGACGATGGTCCCTGCTGGAGTACGACGATCGACCAGCCGCCCTCAGCAATCCGGCGTTGCGCCGTGCCCTGATTCCAGTGGTCTTCGAGGCTGAAACCGCCGAAGACCACGCTGGCCGTGCTGATTGGCGTGCCCCCGCCCTGTCGCGACAACGTCTCCACAATTTCCGGGAGTCCGTTGGCCTCCGTCAGACTGTTCCCGATGAACAGCACGTGGACGCCGGCTGGGTCTCTGTTGCCGGGGACGTTGGCTGGCGAGGGCGCGACCGTCGATGATCCGCAGCTCGCTACGACAGCCGCGCCGAGGATGACGCCAGCCACGGAGTGTCTGACGCGGCGTGCGAGCGCGATTGACTTGAACACGCGACGAGCCTTTCCGCGTGGCGCGCGCTACAGCCGGAGTCGTGCGAAATGGCCGCGAATGACGGCGTAGCACTCACACGACGCGGCTTCCAGGCGCTTTCGCTTGAGAATGCGGATCCGCCCGTAGCGGCTTGTGATCAGCCCCTGTTGTTGCAGCGCGCGCAAGACCACCGTCACCGTCGGACGATGCACGCCCAGCATCACCGCAAGAAATTCCTGTTTGAGCGAGAACGTGTCATCGTCGACGCGATCGCGCGTCTGCAACAGCCATCGGCAGCACCGCTGGCTGACGCTGTGCAGCGCGTTGCAGGCGGTGCACTGCATGACCTGCAACAGGTTCGCCTGAGCGTAGATGCTGACCACATCGCGAAATGCTCCAGCGCCCGTGGTCTCCTCGACGAATTTCGCCGTGGCCATCGACGGCAGCGACCCATTGGGCACCTGCTGAAAGGTTCGGCCGATGCCGGCGCGGTCGCCCAAGAATACGCCGATCCCCAGCATGCCTTCGCGCCCCACGGTTGCAACCTCCACGAGGCTGCCGTTCCGCATCTGATTCGTGATCGAGTAGACCCCACCATTCGGGAAGTACACGGCCTTGACCAGCGCGCGATGCGCCTGCAGGATTTCGCCGGTGGTGACGCTGATCATTCGGAGGTACGGGAGGATCCGGTCGTAGTCGGCACGCGGCAGCGCCCCGAGGAGGCGGTTGCGCAAAGGCGTACCGTCTGGCAGCAGACGGGGTGAGCGGGATCGAGCGGCGGCTGGCATGACCTCTCCTCTGAGCAACCCTGACCCGGTCAGGTGCTTCGGTGAGGCTGGAGGGGCGCAGCACCGCACTGCGAGCGCAGCTCAGGAAAGCAGAGACGCGAGCGTATGACGGCGGCGAGCGGAGTCGACGCGCAGGCGTCCGTCGATTGGGACAGTCTGACGCGATCGACGCGACGTCGGCTGTCACGAAACGCACGTACGCGCAGGTGTGATACCCTTATACTCGTCTTCTGACAGCCGCGCTTACCGACCTTCCGCATCAGATCCGAGCCGTTCGTCTCTCCTGCGTTCAGTCGCCGAGCATTCCGCTCGAGCCCGCCATCAGATACGTTGCATTGCAGAATGCAGGAGCAGTCATGAATACGAAGCTGTACGTCGGTAACTTGCCGTACGAAACCACCGAATCCGAGCTCCAGGCCCTCTTCGGGGCGGCCGGTGAAGTGAGCACGATCAACATCGTTCGCGATCGAGCGACTGGCCAGCCGCGCGGGTTTGCGTTTGTGGAGATGAGCGACGCCACGAGTGCACAGCGCGCCATCACCGAGCTCGACCGGAAACAGCTCGGTTCCCGAAGCCTGACCGTGAACGAAGCGAAGCCGATGGAGCCTCGTTCCGGTGGCGGCGGCGGCGGATTCGGTGGCGGCCGTCAGCGGCGCGAACCACGCTGGTAAGCCACTCGCCTCGAGTTGTGCTGGGAGGTCCGGATCGCAGAGGGTCCGGGCTTCTCTCCGACGTTTCTAGCGAACGACGGACTCAACGGCCGAGCGGAACCGCTCGGCATCGAATTCCCACGCATCGTTCAAATCAAAGCTTGCCGCCAGCTCGCGGGCGCGGTCGGCGTGCGACGGCTCCGATCGCAGCCACTGGGCCACGTCCATGCGTTCGGACCACGTCTTCAGGGCTCGAGATCGAATGAACCAGACCACGGCGCGGTTGGTGTCTTCGAGAAATCGCCGGCAGACGGCATCGAGCGACGCCGACGTATTCACATCCAGCTCGCCTGTGAACTCCGGCACGCTCAGCGTGACCACATCGCATGGAGTCGCGGGGAAGGGTGTGCTTCTCATCTTGGCCTGCGGCACTTAGGTCGGATCTCCGTTGTCCGGCTCCGGCCGGCCCGCGCGCTTGGCAGCGAGCTCCGTCAGGCGTTTGGCGGCTTTCGCCCGCAGCGCGGCTGCATCGCGCGCGATTGCGGCTTCGCCGGCTTGTTCGACACGCGGCACTCGCCGGTCCAACGCCGCGATCAGCTCCTCGAGCTCACGTGTGAGCTCACCCGCTTTCACCGCCATCGATGGCCTCCGCCCGATCCGGTTCCCCGTCGAGAGGCATTCCAGATTTCACCGCAACGGCCACACCGCCAATAGGTGTTCTCGTCCGGAGTTCGCGCCGTGGTGGAAATCGACGCTGACTGACATGCCGGACACACGGCTGGCGTCGTGTCGGCAGCCGCCGCACGTGACCGATGCGCATCCCCTGTACCAAAGTCGTATGAATTCATCAGGCCTCCAACGGACAGTTCGAGACGCTCAACGTCCGAGTAGCGCGTAGAGGACGACTGCAACAACGATCAGAATGGGTGCGGCGATAGCCATCTTTCGGCGGACGGCACGATCGTGCGCGGCGCCCTTCGCCCGCCAGGCCGCCCATCGCTCGTCGAAACTCGAGGCTTCAGATGGTGTCGTGGATATCGCCCACGGCGCTGACGCGACACCGGTGGGCAGTTCAATGGCCATGGGACCCCTCACACAACGGCTTTGGTGAGGGCTGGGCCGGAATGGCCGAGGGCTCAGAAAAGCAAGAGCTTAAGTATATCCCAATCGACATCCGTCTCGTTGGGCCGCAGCGAGACGCTGCCGCTCAATGTGCCTCCCGCGGCTCGTCTATCGTCAGAAGCTGATAGACGTAGTCGGTGAGCTCGCGTAAGCGCACACCTGCCGAATCAGACCGACCGCCGGAGGGAATCGACGGGACCTCGACCGCACCTCTGACGATCAATGCGGCGGCAATGATCGCCTTTGCCTGTGCTTCCACTGGATCCATGCTGACCTCCCGAGTCTACGGCGCACGTTGAAGGAACTGTCGGCCGATGACGTCACATTGGCTCGACGCCGCGCCGCGTCCGGACCGTCGGACGACGCGGATCCGGCCTGAGCTGCGCTGATCAGGTCGTGCAGAATGTACTGTAGACTACATTTGCCCGCCAGACTGGTGCCACGCCATCGTGACGTCGCCTCAGCCTCCGAGCTTACGGCAGCCAACCAGCTGCCGCGCAGGAGCGTGACGATGTCAACCGCAGGCTCGTCGACGTATTGTGTGCTCGATTCGACGGGGCCTTTTCTTTTGTGTGGAGTGCGATGACCGTCCATCTGGTGAATCCCAGTCATCTGTCCTTCGGCGTTGGCGTGATCACGCCGCGCTGGCTGTTTGTGCTGGGCGCGGCCACACCGCCCGCATACGGACGGCCACGCATCGTCGACGAGACGCTCGAGTCGCTGGATCTCGACACGGTCCACGCCGGCGATATCGTGGGGATCGGGATCCACACTGGAAATGCGCTGCGCGGCTATGAAATCGGTGCCGCCGCGAGAGCGCGCGGGGCGACGGTCGTCTTCGGCGGCATACACGCGACGCTCTATCCTGAGGAAGCGCATGAGCGTGGCGGCGCGCACACGGTCGTTCGTGGCGACGGCGACGTGGTGTGGCCGCAGGTGATCGATCACGCCGTGCAGGGGACACTCCAGCGGCAGTACGAGGGTGGACGCGTCGATGCCGACCAGTTCGTTCCTGCGCGCTGGGATCTCCTGCCCGAAGGACGGTACATGTGGGGCTCGGTGCAGACCGTACGCGGATGCCCGAAGCATTGTTCGTTCTGCTCGGTCTGGCGCACAGACGGGCAGAAGCCGCGCCAGCGCGGCGTCGACATCGTCGTGGGAGAGATTGTGGAGCTGCGGCGGCGCGGATTCCGGTTCGTGGCGCTCGCCGACGACAACTTCTATCCAGTGACGCTCACTGATCTGGCGATGGCGACCCGGCAGGGCAACGCCGCCCGCCTCGAACAGCTGCAATCGTTACGCGCGGAGCGATTCGAGCTGATGGCAAGGCTGGCGGAGCTGCCAGGCGACATGGTCTTCTTCACGCAGATTACGATGGAAGCCGCAGAAGACGAAGCGTTCCTCGATGCGATGCGCCGCGCGAACATCAAGGGTGCGCTCGTTGGCGTAGAGGCGGTCACACCCGAGGGACTGAAGGACGTCTACAAAGGGTTCAACGAGGTCGGCGAGGCGTTGGTCCAGCGGCTGCGCAAATTCCGCGAGCGTGGTGTGTACGTCCTCGGCTCGTTCATCTTTGGATTGCCGAGCGATCGCCCCTCGACTTTCGAGGCGACCGCAGATGTCGCCGAGCGCGCGGAACTGGCCTTCGCGCAGTTTGTCATGCTCACGCCGTACCCTGGCACCATTGACTTCGAGGCGTGGGAGAAGAAGGTCGGCAACGAGGCGATGGAGGTGGGCGGCATTCCGGTCACTCGCCACTGGCTGATCCCGCAAGCCGATCGACCGAAGGTGTACGCGTCTCACCCGGTGATGGCGGCCGACGAGATTCGCGCGCGCACGCAGGCGGTGTGGGATCGGTTCTACAGTCTCCGCCGCGTCTGGGAGCGCTCCCGGTGTACGCCGACACTGCGGTCTCGCCTCGCCTTTGTGCTGATTTCGAAGCTCTATCGGCAGATGTACGCGAATACCGGCATCGCGACGGATAGTGCCCGCGTCAGTCGGGCCAACCGCTGGGCGCGGCTGATTGCCAGGCCGTGCCGTCGTTTGTTTATCGCGCGGCCGCTGCCCGGATTGCGGAGCGCGTAGGTCCGGCCTCATCCTTTCGCCGGCGCGTCGGTAACTGCAGCCCGCCTCCAGCCGTCGCGCATGTGATATACCCTCCGCCATGACCCAGACCATCGCACTGATACTCGCCCTGTTCGTGGTTCAGTCCGCGCCGAACCAGGCGTGGAAATCGCTATTCGACGGCAAGAGTCTCGACGCGTGGCGAATCTTCAAGACCGACAGTGCACCGAAGATGTGCGACAAGCCCGGCGCGAAAGACTGCTGGGAGATCGTCGACGGCGTCCTGCAGAAAGACGGCCACGCCAACGACATCGCGTCGAAGGAGCAGTTCGGCGATTTCGAGTTCGAGCTCGAGTGGAACATCGGCTCTGCGAGCAACAGCGGCGTGTTCTATCGAGGAACCGATGCGTTCGATCAGATCTACTGGAGCGCGCCGGAATATCAGCTGCTCGACAACGTGAAGGCCGAGGACAACAAGCAGGACAACCACCTCGCGGGCTCGGTGTACGACCTGTTCCCCGCACCAAAAGACGCGGCCAGACCCGCCGGTCAGTGGAATGAGATGCGCATCGTGGCGAAGGGCTCGCATGTCGAGCACTGGCTGAACGGCAAGAAAATCGCGTCGTACGACGTCGGCAGCCCCGCCTGGAACGCCGCTATCACGGCGAGCAAGTTCACGCCGGACAAGTACCCGGAATTCGGCAGGGCGCCGAAAGGCTATCTCGGCATCCAGGGAGATCATCCCGGGACACTGAAGCTGCGCAACATCCGGATCCGCGAGCTGAAGTAGCGCGTCCGATCGCGGTGCGGCCTCCTCGACGGTGCGGCATCGCCGCCGAGGTGACGCTATCGAGATAACTGCGCTTGCCAGAACCCGAGAATGATCCGGACGACCTCGCCGCGACCGGTGTCGTTCAGCACCTCGTGGAAGCCGCCGTCGAGCGGTACGAACTGCGCACGCCCTTTCGGTGCGGCGGCCGCAAAGTCCAGGGCGCCGGTCCAATCAACGATCCGATCGGCTGTTCCACCCACTAGGAGTGCGGGCACTGACAGCGACGAGGCGCCGGCAAAGATGCGCCGTTGAGCGTCGATGAGATCAAAGTAGAGTTGCGCGCTGATGGATCTCTGGACGAGCGGGTCTTGTCGATACAGGGCCACGACCTCGGCGTCTCGCGAGAGCGCGTCGATGGGCAGCCCGTGTGGTACGCCGACATGGGGCGCCACGATCCGCAGCACGCGACCGGCTGCCAGCTTCCACCGTGGGGGCGGCGGAGTGCGCACCGCCGGCGCGCACGCGACGACGGACGCGACTAAAGCGGGATGGGCGAGGGCGAAATCGAGTGCCATCGCTCCGCCCATACTGTGACCCAGGAGGAGCCGCGGTCCTGGGACACCGTCCGCGATGGCCTCCAGGGCAGCGGGAATCATCTCGTCGCGCATGGCCGACCACGAGGCGTCACCCCTGCGTCCCGGTGATCGGCCGTGACCCGGCCAGTCTATCGCGGCGGTCGAGAATCCCTCGGCCACCAGTTCCGAAGCAAACGCCGCGTACCGCCCACCATGCTCGCCGAGCCCGTGCACGATCAGCACGCTCGCGCGCGGATCTGCAGCGCGCCACACATTGCCCGCCAGGGGACCCGCCGTGGACCTGACAGGAAACGTCGTCGGCTGGATGGTGGCGGCCGTGGGGTTCATGGCTCGATCCTCAATGAATGCGTCGAGGATTATCATCGATGCTGAACGAAATTTCGCGAGTCGGAACGGTAGAACGTCTGGCTTGCCAGTCTACGAAACGTTGTCTACCGCACGATGCGTGAAAGGCCGGCAATCGTGGCACCACAAGAGGCGCGGTCGATCGGTGCGGTTGACGGCCTCGCGTGACTAGGGCCACCATCTGCGGTACATGAGCGCATCGACGCTGTATCGCATCACCGCAGGACTGCTGCTGCTGTTTGCCGTGGGTCATACACTCGGATTCTCGCAGTCAGATCC
>JBKPMA010000387.1:0-7867 GCA_046731935.1 Acidobacteriota bacterium | reverse complement strand
CAGCAGATCCGAACACAGGAGCACGCGATCGGCTTCTTCGAACAGTACGCCCGCGTCCCATCCGTGCGGCAGATGCGGAGTCGGTACGAAACGATACCGGTGACGTCCGGTTTCCAACACCTCGTCCGGCTTCAGCGTACGGGGAGGCCGATCCGCGAAGTCGTTGATGTTGATCATCGCGCCGAGCTCGCCGCAGACCGGCAGAGCCTTCGGCGCAACCGCGAGCCACTCGTTGAGGGCACCGCACTCGTCCACCTCGAAGTGACTCCAGCTGATCCATCTGAGAGTCGCCGGGTCGATGATGGACGCGACCGCATCGCGGACCGCCGGGAACATGGCGCGCAGGCCCGTGTGAAAGAGGAGCGGCTCCTCGTCTCGAATCAGGAAATGATTGAACTGCAGGTCGATCTCGGGCACATACATGCTGATACGGAACAGGTCCGCGGCAACTTCATCGATCCGGGGATTCATGACGACAGCTCCTTTTCGGCAGGTCTGGCCAGGAAGTGTCACGAACCGGCAGGTCGTTACGGCGAGATGGCAAATCGCGCTTTCACGCCGTAGCAGTGACTCCGACCAAGGCCTCCCGGACCAAGTCGTCCATCGCGAGCACGAACCGTCGAATCGGCGGCAGGCGCAGCGTCAAGGCCGCCGACGGCAGGAGCTGTTCGACCAACGCGACGAGCGCGTCCGTCGCTCGCTGTCGCGGCGTCTTATCGAGCAGCCACCAGAGCAGGACCGCGAGCTGCACCAGGTACAACAACCGTCCCAACGCACCCGCCAGCGGCAGCTTCGGCGCATCGGTCGCACCTGAGACGGCATCCTCGAACACCTGCTGCACTCGCAGGCGCGGCACCGTGTTACTCGAGGCAAAGACCCTGTCGTCCACGTCGCCAACCATGACGGGAATGAGTGCCCGCAGCGCGGTCCGGTGCGGCTGCAGCACACGGAGGCTGGTTCGGAGGGCGGCGATGAACCGGTCGCGCCAACGCCCCGGCGCCAGCGCCTGGGCCTCGGTCACGAATTGCGCTGAAAGCTGATCGTACAAGCTGACCATCACGGCCTGCTTGCTCGGAAAATAGCGATACAGGAGCCCCACGCTGGAACGTCGCCGCCGCCGACCTCTGCCGTCAGTGGAAAGCGCGACGGATTGATACGACGGTCGCGCTCTGAATGGGCTGGCCTCCTTTGTGCTTGGAGCGTTGCCGTTATGGATCTCGATGCTTATCGCGCCCGCCTGCAGCAGCTGGAGAGCGACCTGACTCGGCGGTTGACCCGCGACATGGATTCAGGCCGTGCCGTGCCCAACGATCAAGCCGAGAGCGGCGACCTCGCGACCGCTGAGGAGCTGAAGGACGAGTACTTCACAGGCGCGGAATCCGACGCCCTGGTGCTCAGTGAGGTGCGAGCTGCTCTGCAACGTATCAACGATGGAACGTACGGACGCTGCGTGATCGACGGCGGACCGATTGAAGAAAAGCGCCTGCAGTCGATTCCGTGGACGCCGTACTGCCTGAAGCATCAGCAGGAGCTCGAAGAACAGGCCAGAACCCAGACACCTTCGATGTAGCCATCGAGGAACGGTCACATCGCTCCGGATCCCCGGTCGGAGGTACACTCTCGCCATGAGCTTTTGTGAGCATTGCGAAGGGCAGCGCTTCGATCGCGCGCGGATTCTCCGGCTCCTGCGGACGACGCGCAAAGAGTTGGACGCGGAATGCAGCGGACGCGAGGCGCTGCGTGCGGTCATTGAGGCCGTGCGGGCGCTCGACATCCCGCACATGGAGCGCTTCGACGAGATCGCCGACGGCGAAATCATTCACTGACAACCCCGACCTGTCGCGTTCGGGTTGCGGTATCCTCTGCCAGCCGCTCGGCGAGGCAGGGGGATCATGAGACGTCGCGACTTCTTCCAGACCGCTGGTGCCGCAGCCCTGGGCGCCGGCCTCGGTTCTCAATCGGCCGCCGGGTTCGTCCCGTCGCACAACTGGGACAAGCACGATTTCGGCTCCGGGCCTGCCGTCAGGGATCGTTTGTACCAGGGCCCCTTCCCGCAGTACCCCCCTGAGCCCGTCGTCCCTGGCAGCAGCGTGGTCATGACCACGAACCCCTCTCGAGACATCGTCCCCAACTACGGCATGGGATTGACGGTGTACATCTCAGGAGACTACTGGCCTCCGCGGACGCAAGGCGACTCGCTGGAGAAGTATTGCGAGGATCTCATCGGGCTGCCCTTTGCGCAGAAGGTGTACGTCCGGCTCAATTGGCGCGACGTGCAGAAGCGTCCGGGAGCGCTCGAATTTCCAGAGGGCTGGCGGATCGCGTTCGACGTGGCCAAGCGTCATGGCAAGCGGATCGGGTTCCGCGTCATGCTCGAGAATCCAGATCATCCGGACCCTGGCATGCCCGAGTTCCTCATGGCCAAGGTGCCGTACGTCGCACTGAAAGGGCAGTGGGAGCGTCGAGCGACCGAACCACGACGCAAGCCGCTCAACCAGATGCCTCGGTACGACCATCCTGATTACCAGGCGGCGTTCAAGGAACTGAACGGCCTTCTGGCCCGCGAGCTCGACGGTCATCCGCAAGTGGAGTACGTCGACACGTTCATGTACGGGTTCTGGGGCGAGGGGCATACGTGGCCGTACGAGGGCCATCCGTTTCCCGACGATGTGGTGGCGGAGAAGACGTGGGTGCAGATGTTCGAGACGCAGCTCGAGGCGTGGACGAAGACGCCGCTCGTCACCAACACGCAGCCCGACTTCAGCCGCGTGGGCAATTCCGAGCTGCTGGATCGCACCGTCCGCTCCCACAACTGGATCCGCACCGACACGATCTTCATCGAGAACGAACAGATCGAGCCGTTGAGCAACCGACCGCCGTGGCTTGCGGCGATTTGCGAGTCAGGCATGCCTGGGGATCGCACACGGCTGCTGTCGGCCGAAGGCCTCGACCATACGGAAAACATTCTCGAGCACGTGCTCGACGTTGGGGCGAACTACTGGTCGCTCTGGAACTTTCACAACATCTCGGCCAGTAGTCTGCGGGCCGTGTACGAGGCGCGGCCTGAATTTCTCGACCGCGCGGCCCGACGGATCGGCTACCGGATCCGGCCGTCGTGGATTTGGAGCTATGAGAAGGACGGACACCCCGGCCTCGTGCTTGGCCTCGTCAACGACGGGGTCGCGTGCGTCCCTGGAACGGTTCGCCTCACCGTCTTCAACGAAGACGGGACCGTCACCGTCAGCGGATGTCTGGATCCTGGACACCCGATGACTCGCGGCGTCCGCCAGGCGATGATCCCCCTTCCAAAGGGCACCGATTGGAAAGGGCTTCGCCTGAAGGCGGAGCTCGAAGTCAAAGGACAGCGCTATCCGATCACCTGGGCGTGCCGGCAACCGCTCAACACAGACGGATCGCTCACGTTGGCCCCAACACCTGGCGTGGGCTGACGGTCGGGAAGACGAGCGGAGCTCGGACTCGTCTTCGCTTTTCGTGTTCGTATTCGTGTTCGGAGGATCGATGCCACTGCCTGCCACGCGCCGCGCGTTCCTCACGAGTGCGACAGCCGCACTTGCGCTGCCGCTCGTCGGCCGTAACGCTCACGCCGCGCGCGCTGCCGCTGACGGCTCGCCGTTGAAGATCGGTGTCGCGTCGTACTCGATGCGGAAGTTCACGCTCGATCAGGCGCTCGCCATGGCCAGGCAACTGAACGTGCGCTACATGACGTTCAAGGACGTGCACATTCCGCGCACCGATTCGCCGGACGCGCTTCGTGCGACGCGCGCGAAGATCGAGGCAGCCGGCATCACCATCATGGGCGGCGGCACGATCACGATGGAGAACGATCCCGCACGGATCCGCAAAGACTTCGAGTACGCCAAGGCCGCAGGATTCCCGCTCATCTTCGCGTCGCCCGATCCGGCGGCACTCGACACGGTGGAAGGGCTCGTGAAAGAGTTCGATATCAAGCTCGCGATCCACAACCACGGTCCCGAAGACAAGTGGTACCCGCGGCCCGATGATGCGTACAACGCCATCAAAGGGCGCGATCCGCGGATGGGCCTCTGCGTAGACATCGGGCACACGAGCCGGACCGGCACCGATTTCGTGAAGGCGATAAGCGCATACAAAGACCGCGTGCTCGACATGCACGTGAAGGATCTCAGCGACCCGATGAACCGCGACAGTCAGGTCGAAGTGGGTCGCGGCGTGTTCGACTTCCCCCGCTTGTTCAAGACACTGCTCGAGATCGGCTACGCGGGGCAGGTCGGACTGGAGTATGAGATCAAGGAAGACGATCCGCTGCCTGGGATGATCGAGTCGGTTGCCTACATGCGAGGCGTTCTCGCGGCAGTGCGTGCGTGATGCGGCACTCGCGTCCAGTCCACGAGACGCGGCGACGTGTGTGCCGCCGCCCTCCATCCGCGACATCGTGCGCCGCCATGATCGTGCCGATCCTGCTCTTGGTCGCGATGGCGCGCCAACCGGCACCGCCCCCGCCGCCCTTTACGGCCCGCTGCGCGGCGTGTCACGGCGGCGAGGCACGCGGCACTGCACAGGCGCCTGGCCTGGTGATGAATCCGCGCGTCGCGGTGCTGTCGGTCGATCAGCTGAAGGCGTATGTGGAACGTGGAAATCCCGGCGCCGGCATGCCTCCGTTCGCTGGAATACCCGACGACGAGCTGCTCGCGGTGGCGCACTACCTCCGGCAGATCAATCAGGAGACCGTGATTCCACCGCCCCCTGCACCTGCGCGGGCCATCGCGGTCGGACCGCCGCAACCCGGTGACTGGCGCAGCTACAACGGCAGCGATTCAGGCAACCGTTACAGCCCGCTGACGCAGATCTCGCGAGAGAACGTGGCCTCGTTGACGCTGAAATGGGTCTTCCCGATGCCGCATTTCGGGCTCGAGGTCACACCCATTGCTGCAGACGGCATCCTGTACGTCACCGGCCCGAATCAGGTGGTGGCGCTCGACGCCGGCACCGGTCAGGCCGTATGGACTTTTTCACGACCGCCGACGCCTGGACTCGACGGCGATTCACAGCTCGGCACCAATCGCGGGGTCGCGCTGCGCGGGGACCTGCTCTACTTCGTCACCGACAACGCGCACCTGCTGGCGCTCGATCGAACCAATGGGGCGCTGCGTTGGGAAACGCCGATGGCGCCCGATCCGCCGTCGAGCGAGCCTCGTCATCACTACGGCGGCACCATCGCACCGCTCGTCGTGCGAGACATGGTGATCGCCGGCGTCGCCGGCGCCGACTCGGGCATCCGCGGCTTCGTCGCCGCCTTCAGTGCCGAGACCGGACGGCTGGTATGGCGGCATTGGACAGTGCCTCGCGCCGGAGAAGCGGGGATTGAGACGTGGCACGGTCCCGAGCCGATCCAGGGCGGCGGGTCGACCTGGCTCACCGGCTCCTACGATCCGTCGTCCGACACACTGTATTGGGCCACTGGAAACCCGTTCCCCTATGACGGTCGCGATCGCCCCGGCGACAACCTCTACACAGACTGTGTGCTTGCGCTCGATGCGCAGACCGGCGCGCTGAAATGGCACTACCAGTTCACGCCGCATGACGTGGCGGATCGCGACGCCGTCGAGCCGAACGTGCTGGTCGATCGTGTGTACCGCGGCAAGCCGTCGAAGCTGCTGCTCCATGCCGACCGCAACGGCTATTTCTACGTGCTCGATCGCACCAGCGGCGAGGTGCTGCTGGCCACGCCGTTCCTGCGGCGCATCGACTGGGCGTCCTCGATTGGCCCGGATGGCCGGCCGGTGGTGCAGGATCCACGCGGCTGTCCGGTCGATGCGACGAGTTGGTCCTCGACGGCGTTCTCTCCCGAGACCGGGCTCTATTACTTCCTGGCGCTGGAGGAGTGCGTCGGCAAACCAACGGGATATCCGGATCAGACGGGGCAACGCTTCCTTCGTGCCGTGAACATCGAGACGGGTGCGATCGCGTGGGAGGTGCCGCAGCCCGGCGCGCCCCGCGCGAAGACCTGGAGCGGCGTTCTGGGAACAGCGACGGGACTGCTGTTCTACGGTCAGCCGAACGGCGGATTCGCCGCTGTCGATCAGCGCGACGGCCGATTGCTCTGGCAGTTTCCGACCAATGCCCGCATGAAGGCAGGACCGATGACGTTCAGCACCGGTGGGCGCCAGTACGTCGCGGTGGCAGCGGGACCCAACATTCTGTGCTTCGGCCTTTGAGTGCCGCCGGGTAGTGGGCGCCTGAATCCTGGCGCCCTGCGACTACTGAGGCGGCCGCTCGAACGGCCGGATCGTGATTTCGCTTCCGATGTCGATCGTCATCAGGTCTGACCCGAACTCCACACGGCCGTCATACCCACGCCTGACGGTTGCAAGCGTGTCGGCTGGCGGCAGGTTCGCGTGAGAAAACAGCGCCAGCTTCGGATTGACGCGCTGGAAGATCAGCGTCGCTTCAGAGACATCCGTGTGATGATTCACGATCGTTCTGGCCTGCTCGCGTGTGACGCCTGGGCGTCCTGGCATCGCTTCGTTCGGCGGACCATTCAGCGCGGGATCGGTTTTCGAGGTCCCGACCTCGTGGATCAGCACGTCCGCTCCACGCGCGAATTTCACCAGGTTGTCGCTGGGCTTGGTGTCTCCGGACAAGACGACGGAGTGGCCGCCGTAATCGACGCGGTACCCGAGGGCCGGTTTCACGAGTCCGTGATCCACGAGGAACGCGGTCACCTTGACACCTGATGCCTCGTAGATCGTTCCTTCGGCGACGTCGGTTGCGACGATCCTGATTCCATCCGGCGCGAATTTCTCATCCACGTCACGGCGGATGTGAATATCGAACGCAAACGCCTCCTGCAACTTCGCGGTCATCGCGCCAGTGCCTTCGGGCCCCCAGATTTGCAGCGGCGTCTTGCGACCTTGTGACGCCCACGGAAACAGATAGAGCTCCGGAATCGACACAATGTGATCTGAATGGAGGTGCGTCAGAAACACTTTCGTGAGGGTCGACGCTCGAATCGAGAGCCGCGCCAGCGCGAAGGTCATTCCCCGACCCGCATCGAACAGCAATTGTTCCGGTCCTGCAACGACGAGGGTGCTGATCCCCAATCGCTCCGGATTGATCGTCGGACCACCGGCTGTGCCAAGCAGGATGACTTTGAATTGAGACGCGGACGAAGGGATCGCAGCCTGCGAGTGCAGGGGGGAATCGCAGACCAGTACGGCGACGACGACGCCGATGACGAGTGCGAATTTCATAACCCTCCGCATTGTCGTAGCGATTCGACTGCCGTTCAGCTCGCCTCGATACACTCGACGACGCGATCGACGTCAGCAGGTGTGAGGTCACGGAACATCGGAATCCCCAGCGTGGTTCGCGAAAGCTCCTCGGTAACCGGCATTGGCGCTCGAGGGTACGCGGACGTCGAGCGATGGGCGTGCGCACCGTCGCCGTACCACCGCCGCGTTTCGACGGCCGCAGTAGCGAGTCGCTGTTCGAGACGGCCAGCATCCGTGCCAGTCAGACTCAGTACGCACACGGACGACACCCACGTCTCTCCGAACCCGTCGTACACGCGGGCGACCGACGAGCGGTGCAGCGCGTCGCGGTAGCGGCCTGCGACACGCAACCATTCGGCGCGTGCGCGGTGCCATTCATCGAACGACGCGTGGCCCACGGCGGCGTGATATTCGCTCAACTTCGCATTGATCGCAGGGACCACCGCCTCGCGCGAGCCACGAAAGCCAAAATTCATCCGCCGCCGGATGTCGGCGACGAGGTCGCGATTGTCACAAAGTACGAAGCCACCTTCACCCGCACCCAACACCTTTGTGGCATGCAGACTGACGACGGTGGGCGTGCCGGTGGCTACGAC
>JBKPMA010000386.1:0-9272 GCA_046731935.1 Acidobacteriota bacterium | reverse complement strand
GCACCGCCATCAACAACATCTACACCAAGATCTCCAGCACGCTCGAAGGCGCCGGCGGCGGATCGTAGCTATCGTCCGGCACACGTGGAGACGACGACGGTCTCCGGGCCGCGGCCACCTTCTGAGTGGCGGCGGCCTTCTTTTCTCTGAAGGGAAGATCTCGTGGCCGGCGGACGGCTTCGGCGATGCATCCGGACCTTCGCGCGTGACTCACGCGCGCAGGACCTGCTCGAATACGCGCTGCTCTCCGCGGTCATCGGACTCGTAGGCCTCGCGGCGCTGAACAGCGTGAGCACGCTGGTGAACACGTACTACGGCCAGTCACAGACGAGCGTCAACGGTCTGTGGCAGAGTCCCGATCCCTCAGGATCATGACGAGGGGCTCCGCATGACTGTCGCCGATGCGGCCGCGAGCGGGCTTGCCGCCGTCGCGTGCGTCTCAGACGTGGGCTGGCGGCGCGTTCCGAATGTCCTGACGTTTGGAGGCGCTGCGCTGGCGCTTCTGATCGCAGCCGTTACCGGCGGCGTGTCCGCACTCGGTCTGGCGCTCGCAGGGTGTTTCGTCGGCCTTCTGTTGTTTCTGCCGCTCTTCGCGCTCGGCGGCCTCGGCGCCGGTGACGTGAAGCTGCTGGCGGCGCTCGGCGCATGGCTTGGCCCTCGAGACGTGGTGTACGTCGCGTTGTATGGAGCCATCGCGGGTGGCGTGTTTGCGGTTGTCCTGGCGTACAGCCGCGGCTACCTGCGCACGGCGTTTAGAAATGTCTACGCGCTCCTGACGTTCTGGCGCGTTGCGGGTCTTCGGCCCATGGAAGGACTGACACTCGACGCCGCGCCCGGACCACGGCTCGCGTACACGCTTCCGATGAGTGCGGGACTGGCCGTCACGCTATGGCTGAACCGGTAACACCTCGGCGTTTGCTTCGCCGCATCGACGCCGAAGACGGGGCCGAGCTGATCGAATTTGCGCTGGCGCTGCCGCTGATGCTGGTGCTCGTGACCGGCGTGTTCGACTTTGGCATGGCGTTCCAGCAGTACGAAGTCGTCACCAATGCGGCACGGGAAGGTGCTCGACTGGGCTCACTCGCAGCCAATTATCAAGAGAGCCAGATCAAACAACGGGTCGACGACTACTGCGTTGCGGCAAGCCTTCCGGGGGGCTGTCCAGCGGGAAACGTGTCCGTGATTCCCACCAACTTGATTGTCGATGGTCAACCGGTCGCCGCCATTCAAGTGACCGTGAACTACCCCCACACATTCGCGCTGGTCGGTCCCGTGCTGCAGCTGATCAACGGATCGCTCGGCGCCGTCACCCTGCACGCGACGTCGACGATGCGGTGCGAGACCGCCTGTTCCTGAAGGGGAACACATGAATCGCAACACCCGATTGCTGATCGTGCTGATCGTGGCGCTGGGCGCCGCCGGCATTGCAAGCTACGCGGCGTGGCATGCGGTGCAGGCCATGCCCGCGCGAGAAGTGTCGGTACCGACCGTACCGACGGTCGTCGCCGCCAGACCGCTCCCGTTGGGGACGTTGGTAGGACCAGCCGATCTCAAGCTCGTGTCGTGGCCCGCCGCAGCGGTCGTGCCCGGAGCGTTCAGGAGCACGGACGCCGTGGTGAACCGTGGTCTCGTCGCGTCTGTCGCCGAGAACGAGCCGGTCACGGCCACCAAGCTGGCACCGGCCGGCACGGGCGGCGGATTGCCGCCCACGATTCCGAGCGGGATGCGTGCGATCTCGATTCGAGTGAACGAGGTCGTGGGTGTCGCCGGATTCGTCCAACCCGGGGCGCATGTCGATGTCGTCGCAGTGGTCCGCGGTGATACGGACAGCACGGTATCGCGCGTCGTCTTGACCGACCTTCGAGTCCTCGCCGCAGGTACGCGCACGGACCAGGTCCGCGCGACGCCCAACGCCCCGCAGGCGCCGGCGACGGTCGTCACGCTCCTGGTCTCGCCGTCCGACGCGGAACGCCTGGCGCTCGCGAGCGCGGAAGGCTCCGTCACGCTGGTGCTGAGAAATCCACTCGACACCAGCGACGTGGCGACCGAGGGCACGCGGCTCACCGCTCTCATGGGCGGGCGCAGTGCCCCGGTTCCGTCCGCCGTGCGAGTCGGGCCGAGCGTGCCGCGGCATCCCGCCAGAGTTGCCGTGCCACCGCCTGAGTTGCCACCGCCATATACGGTCGAGACCATTCGTGCGGCAAAGCGGTCGCAGGAGACGCTGCAGTGAGCGCAGTCCGCGCCAGCCGGCGCGCGACCAAAGGAGCGCTGGCCGTCGGGCTCCTCGCCGCCGTCCATCTCGTGAGCGCGGCACAGGCGCCGCCGACTCCGCCGGGTGCACCGCCATTTGAAACGGTGTCACTGACGGCGGGCCGCTCCGTCGTGCTCGCGACGGAGTTCGACATCGTTCGGGTGGCCGTCACCAATCCTGCCGTCGCCGATGCCACCGTGGTGATGCCCCGTGAGGTGCTGGTGGACGGCAAAGCGCCCGGCACCATCAGCCTGATCTTGTGGGGCACCTCGGTTCGCAAGCAATACGACGTCGTCGTCGATCCCGGCGTCCCGACCTTGCAGCAGCAGCTGAGTGCGTTCTTTCCCGGCGAGAACATCCGCGTGTCGTTGAACGAGGAATCGCTCGTGCTCACCGGGCACGTGTCGAACAACGCCGTGATGCTCAAGGCCGGCGAGATCGCGGCGGCGAGTTCGTCGAAGTTGAAGGTCATCAATCTGCTGCAGCTGCCGGGCGGCAGCACGAGTCAGCAGGTCATGCTGCAGGTCCGATTTGCCGAAGTGAACCGCCGCGCGCTGCAGGAGCTTGGAATCACACTCTTTGCTTCCAAGACGGCGTGGGTGGGCCGGTCCACGACGGGTCAGTTCGCCGCGCCCAATTTCGACGATACGGCTTCCTCGGGATCCGGCTCCGGTAACGGCCCGGCCGTCGGCAGTTTGACGTTCAGCGACTACCTGAATCTGTTCTTCTTCCAACGCAACCAGGGCTGGGGATTCCTGGTGCGCGCGTTGAAGCAGAAGGGATACTTCCAGAGCCTCGCGGAGCCCAACCTGATCGCCTACGACGGTCAGGAGGCGAGCTTCCTCGCCGGCGGTGAATTCCCGGTTCCGTTCGTGTCAGGTGCGGCTGGCACCGTGTCGGTCACCTGGAAGGAGTTCGGCGTCCGGCTCAAGTTCAAGCCGACCATCGCCGGGAATGTCATCCGCCTGCACGTCAATCCGGAGGTCAGCGCGCTCGACTTCAACAATGGGGTCACGATCTCCGGGTTCCGGATCCCCGCGTTGACGACGAGGCGGGCCGAGACAGAAGTGGAGCTTCGCGACGGGCAGTCGTTTGCGATCGCCGGACTGTTGAACAACAGTTCCCAGTCCGACGGCTCCGCGGTCCCGATCCTGAGCCGCCTGCCGATTGTGGGCTCATTGTTCAAGAGCAAGGCAGAGCGCGCCGAGCGGACCGAGTTGCTCGTCCTGGTGACGCCGCGGCTCGTGCGGCCGCTGGATCCCGACGAAGTCCCTGCGCTGCCCACCGATCCGAAGTCGTTCCTGGAGCCGGAAGGCGGCGACGATCAGACGCCGCCCGCCCCCGGTGGAACCGCCGATGCGCCGCCACCGGCGCCGCCGCACTGAGGACGCACCACGCATGTCGAACGCACGACCACGCGGCGTGGATCGATCCGGCGAGCGCGGCGCCGCGCTCGTGCAGATGACGATTGCCATGCTGGCCATCACGGCGTTCAGCACGTTCGTGATGGATTACGGCGTGTTCTGGGTGGCGCGGCGTCAGGCGCAGAATGCGGCCGATGCCGGTGCGCTTGCGGGCGCCATTGCGGTGGCATCCGGTGAGAATCCAAACATGGGAGGCTCGGCGATGCTCGCGTCGCAGGCGGCCGCCCGCGCGAACCTCATATGGGGAGAGCCGCCAAGCGTCCTGCTCGCCGGATTGAACGGACTGAGCGACGTTCGGATCGGCCCCTGCGCGAGCACGCCGACGCATCAGTGTGTGGCCACGGATGTCTTCCGGACCGCAGGGCGCACCAATCCGCTGCCGACGTACTTCGGGCGCCTCGCGGAAATCGACACACAGGACGTGCAGGCCACCGCGACGGCCGAAGTGATCCCGGCGAACGAATCGGCCTGCGTACAGCACTGGGGGATTGCCGATCACTGGACCGACGATAAGGGCGATTGGTGGAGCACGGCGAGTACCCCCATGTGGGATGCCGGACTCGACGTCTACACGCCCCCGAGCCAGACCAGTGCGGGCAGCGGGCTTCGGGTGGCGGACGGCTCGGGTCAGTTGTGCGGGCCACCGGGCTGTGACTACGGGCGACAGCTGCTTCTGCAGAACCAGGACCGGCGATTGGCGCGATTCTACGGCCGCCTGGACTTCGGTGGCGGAGGCTGTGTGGCAGGCGCTCTCGATGATTCGTCCAACCGGCTTCGGCGCTTCCTGAATCCGTCGACCGTGGCGGGCATCAATGGCCTGTTCGACGCCGATCCGGACGCGTGCTGGTCCACCGAGCCGGGTTGTGGACAGGATCTCGACGAACGATGCCCGTATGGCTGCGTCTACAGTCCGCTGCACGGGGTGAACGCGAGCCCGCGGATTGTCGTCGTACGATCGTTCGACCCGGCGGGGGTCGCAACGCTGGTGACGAGCGATCAAGTCAACCTCGTCGCGCTGTTCCTGGAAGGGCATGTCAATCCAGCCACTCGTGACCTGCCGGTGCGCATCGTCGTTGCCCCGGCCGCGTACAATCCCAACGGCACCACGTTGACAGAAGAAGCGTCGTTCCTGAGAACGGCTGTGCTGGTGCGCTGAGGAAAAGTATTGGCCCGGACTATTGCTCTCGTCGGCTCGTCGGATCGGCGTCTCGAGGACGCCTTGCGCGCACCGGGCGTTCGCCTGCGATCGCTGCCGGTCGCTGACCTGCTGGCGCTCGCGCAGCCACAATCGACGCAGCCTGATGTCGTCGTCCTCGACATCCGGGACAACAACGCGTTGCCGCCGACGTTGGGGACGCTGCTCCGGCAGCACCCGGCGACCGGAGTGGTCATCATCGCCAAGACGTTCGACCCGGTCCTGATGCTCGAGGCAATGCGGGCCGGTGTCAGTGAGTGGCTCGCGGATCCGGTCGCCCAGCCCGATCTCGAAGCGGCGCTCGACCGGGTGACCGCAAGCCACGCTGCAGCGTCAACGGGTCAGATCTTTGCGTTCGTCGGCGCCAAGGGCGGGGTGGGCACGACCACCGCGGCGATTAACGTCGCAACAGTGCTCGCGCGCAGTGCCGACGAGCAGACGCTGCTGATGGACTTCCATTTGTCCTACGGCGACGCGGCGGTCTTCCTGGGCGCCGAGCCTCGGTTCACGGTCGCCGATGCAATGGAAAACACGCACCGGCTCGACGAAGCGTTCTTCGAGAGCCTCGTGGCGCAGACGCGGGCGGGTGTGCACCTCCTGGGGTCGGCGGAGCGGGCGGGCGGCCCCATGGACCTGCGGCGGATTGCGATGCTGCTGCAGTTCGCGATCTCGCACTATCGCTACACCGTGCTCGACGTCCCACGCTCGGAGGCTGCCGTGCTGGACGCCCTGGAGGGTGTGACGACCGTTCTCATCGTCGCGAACCAGGAGCTGGCCACCGTCCGGAACGCCGGCCGGATGGCGTCAGTGCTGAGGCAGCGGTACGGCAAGGACCGCGTGAAGCTCATCGTCAGCCGATACGACCGCCAGGCCGAGATTGCGGTCGAGGACGTGGGCCGGGTGGTGGGGGTGCCGGTGAGCTATACGGTGCCCAGCGACTATCGTGCCGCCGTCCAGGCCCTGAATCGCGGCCGTCCCCTGGCCCTCGACAAGGAGGGCAAGTTGACGTCGGCATTCCAGGCCATCGCGTATGATTTGGCGGGTGTTCGAGCATCAGGAGCGTCGGAAACCTCGCGAGGTGGCGGCCTGCTGGGACGAATCACCGGACGGCGCTAGGCGGAGCCAGTCATGAGCGTGCAGCGCGTTTTTTCAGGGGCGGCAGGGGACACGCGCAGTCCCCACTATCAGCAGCTGAAGGCCCGTGTTCACGGCCAGCTGTTGAACCGCCTCAATCTGGAGCGGCTGACGAAGGTCTCGCGGCGCGAGGCGGAGCCGGAGATCCGAAGTCTGATCAACGCCATGATCGAGGCCGAGGCGCACACGACGCCCCTCAGCCTCTTCGAGCGCGAGAACCTGATCATCGATGTCCTGAACGAGCTGTTCGGCCTCGGACCACTCGAGGCCCTGCTCAGGGACCCGAACGTCTCGGATATCCTCGTCAATCGCCACGACCAGGTCTACATCGAGCGCAACGGCAAGCTCGAAGAAACGTCCATCGTCTTCAAAGACGACCGGCATCTGATGCAGATCATCGAGCGCATCGTCAGCTCGGTGGGACGCCGCATCGACGAGTCGAGCCCGATGGTGGACGCGCGGCTGCAGGACGGCTCGCGCGTCAACGCGATCATCCCGCCGCTGGCGCTCGACGGCCCGGCGCTCTCCATCAGACGTTTCCGGACCGAGCGTCTGGCGGCCCCGGATCTGGTCGATCGCGAGTCCCTCACGCAGCCCATGCTGGATTTCCTGCGCGGCGCGGTCGCGGCGCGGTTGAACATCATCGTCTCGGGCGGCACCGGTGCGGGCAAGACGACGCTGCTCAATATCCTGTCGAGTTTCATCGCGGACAACGAGCGCATCGTCACGATCGAGGATGCCGCGGAACTGAAGCTGCGGCAGCGCCACATCGTGCGCCTTGAAACGAGGCCGCCCAACATCGAAGGCAAAGGCGCCGTGCGCGCGCGGGATCTGGTCATCAATGCCCTGCGTATGCGTCCCGACCGCATCGTGGTCGGCGAGGTGCGCGCCGGTGAGTCGCTCGACATGCTCCAGGCGATGAACACCGGCCACGATGGATCGCTCACGACCATCCACGCCAACTCGCCACGCGACGCGCTGTACCGCCTCGACACGATGGTGGCGATGGCGAACCTGAACATCCCGGAGCGCGCGATCAGGCAGCAGATCTCGTCAGCGGTGAATCTGATCGTCCACGTGACGCGCCAGAGCGACGGCACCAGAAAGGTGACCGCCATCACCGAGCTGACCGGGATGGAAGTGGACGTCATCTCGATGCAGGATATTTTCCTGTTCGAGAAAGGCGGTCTGTCGACGGGCGGCCGTGTGACCGGCCGATTCCGCGCCACGGGAATCCGTCCGAAGTGCAGCGATCGCATGGCGGCGTCGGGTATCCACCTGCCGACCGACATGTTCGATCACATGAAGGTAGTGGCGTAGGGATGCTGATTCCCGCCATCGTCTTTGTCGCCGTCGCGCTGGTCGTCTTTGTGACGTACTACGCGCTGCTCGCGCGTCCCGAAGGGCAGACGCAGCGCGCGCTCGAGCGCCGCCTGACGCCGACGCCCCGCGAACCCTTCGACGAGACCCCGGGGTTGCTGAAAGAGTCCGAGCGCCTGAGCGACGTGCCGGCGCTCGACCAGCTGCTCGGCGCGCTCACGACGATCGCCGTTCCGCTCCAGCGTTGGCTCAGTCAGTCCGGTCTCCGATGGACCGTCGGGACGTTGCTGCTCCTCTCTGGATGTGCGGCGCTGCTGGCGTTCATGATCGCGGCCGAAGGCGTAGGCTCGCCGCTCGTGGGCTTACCGCTCGCCCTGGGCGCCGGGTACGCCCCGTTTGCCTGGGTGCAGTACAAGCGGGCGCGTCGTCTGCAGAAATTCGAAGAGCAGTTCCCGGAGGCCATCGACCTGCTGGCGCGGGCGCTGCGGGCCGGCCATGCCTTCACGACCGGACTCGAGATGGTCGGCACCGAGATGGAGGATCCGGTCGGCGGCGAGTTCCGTCAGATGTTCGACAGCCAGACCTTTGGCATGCCCGTGCCCGACACGCTCCGCACCTTCGCGGACCGCACGCCGCTCATCGACGCGAAGTTCTTTGCGACGGCCGTGCTGACGCAGCGGGAAGCTGGCGGCAACCTGTCCGAGGTGCTCGACAATCTGTCGTCGGTGATCCGCGAGCGCTTCCGCGTCAAGCGGCAGGTGCGCGTCGTCACGGCGGACAAGCGGGTCACCGGGTGGGTGCTGTGCGCGCTGCCGCCGTCGATTGCGATCGCGCTCTTCATTCTCAACCCGAGACAGATGATGATCCTCACCCACGATCCGCTCGGGGTGCAGATGATCGCGCTCGCCGTAACGCTCCAGATTGTCGGCACGCTCATCATCCGCAAGATGGTGAACATCGAGTACTGACATGCCTATGGACGTGGTCGTCACAGTGGTCGGGGTCTTCGTCGGTGTGGCGCTCGTCGCCGGCACGATGGCGTCGCTCGCGCTTGGACGACTGTCGCCGGAGCGCCGCCGTTTGAACGAGCTCGTGGGCGCAGGTGCGGCAGATGCGGCCCCGCTGCTGGTGCCGGAGAGCCTCGCCGAAAATACGGACGCCTCACTCGAGCGTGCCGCGCGGTGGCTCCAGAAGTCGCCGAAGGAAATGAATCGCCTCCGCCGGCGCATGGCCATGGCCGGATACCGGAGCTACGAGGCGGCGCTGGCGTATTCGATCCTGGAGCTCGTGCTGCCGGCAATTGGATTCATCACCGTCATCTACTTCCTCGGCGTGTCGGGTGGACTCGCCTTCGCCATGCTCGCCGCAGCCGTCGGCTATTTCGCACCGTCGCTCTGGCTGACGCGGCGAATCGAAGCGCGCAAGCGGCAGATTCGCAACGGCCTGCCTGACGCGCTCGATCTGTTCATCGTCTGCGTCGAGTCGGGTTCGAGCCTCGATCAGGCGATTTCGAAGGCCGGTGAAGAGTTCGCGCTCGCGCATCCCGCGCTCGCCGAGGAATTGCGTGCCCTCGCTACGGAGATCCGTGCCGGCAAGCCGCGGCTGGACGCGTTCCATGATTTCGCCGATCGGACCAAGGTCGACGATGTGCGGGCGCTCGTGGCCATGCTGGCGCAGACCGATCGCTTCGGCACCAGCATCGCGCAGGCGCTGCGCACGCATGCCGAGACGTCCCGTACGAAGCGTCGCCAGCGGGCGGAAGAACGCGCCGCGAAGCTGGGTGTGAATCTCGTGTTCCCGCTCGTCCTGTGCTTGTTTCCGGCATTCTTCGTCGTCACGATCGGACCGGCGATCGTGCAGTTCCTGCGCGTGTTCGTGCAGGGCACTGCGGGGAAGTGACCGCCCCGCGCTCAGGAGGCTCGATGTCGCTCAACACGCTGCTTCTCAT
>JBKPMA010000385.1:0-5868 GCA_046731935.1 Acidobacteriota bacterium | reverse complement strand
TACGCCGACAGCGGCGGC
The DNA here is from genome assembly GCA_046731935.1 of Acidobacteriota bacterium. GTDB lineage: Bacteria > Acidobacteriota > Vicinamibacteria > Vicinamibacterales > JAENWD01 > CAVUPP01. The sequence goes on along the minus strand of JBKPMA010000385.1, from coordinate 5,850 downwards.
TTACCCATGATCCAGCTCGCGACGTCGAGCGTGTGGATGTTCTGCTCGGTGATGATGTCGCCCGACAACTCGCGCGACAGGCCCCATCCGCGCAGAATCCCCTCCGGCGTCCCGGCTTTCACGAGGTCCGCCTTGTCTTCGAACGGATCCTCGGCGTGATAGGTGGATTCACCGAAGGCGAAGGTGCCGATTGCGCCGTCGTGCACGCGCCGCAGCGCCTCGATGAAAAAATCGTTGGCGCGCGTCTGGAAGTCGATCAGAAAACATTGCTTGTTGCCGGTCGCCTTCGCCGCGCTGTCCTGAATGCTCGTGCAGCCCGGCACGTCCACCGCGATCGGCTTGGCGACGTACACGTGCTTCCCTGCGGCGACGGCGTCCGCTGCTTGCATCGGGTGAAAATACGGCGGACTGATCACCGCGACGGCGTCCACGTTCTGCTCCAGCAGCCGCTTGTACGCGGAGAGCCCTGTGAAGCGGTTCGCTGCGGACACCTTGGCCTTCTCGCCGGCCTCATTTACGCGGTCTTCGAAGTAGTCGGCCAGCGCGACGACCTGATAGCCGCCGTGCTTCTGGAACAGATCGGCGATCCACGTGCCGCGGCCGCCGCACCCGATGACTCCGAGTGTCACGGCCGAATTGGCCGTGCTTCCGCGAACCTGTTCGGGCTTGACGATCGAAAAGGCCAGGGCCGCGGCACCGGTGTTGGCGAGGAATCGGCGGCGCGAGACACTTCGCGTCTCGGCAGAATCGGACTCCGGCGGTCGGGGTGACATCCTGTTGACTCCGGTCTGAGGTGAAGGGCCCCACGAACAGCGCGGGGCGACCGGCATCAATCTATCACTCTCACTGCTTCGCGAGTTTGATCGGTTTCGGTACGGCGACCCCGCTCGCGGCGAGCGCACGACGGTCGTCGTCGCTGAACAGGAATTGCAGCTCGGCGCCGCCTCCATCGAGCAGGCGCAGCTCGAACCGGTCGGTATCCGCGCCATCCTTGCAAGAGAACGTGACGGTCGGTCGTCGCGTCGCCACATCGAAGATCGGCGTGAGGTGTTCGGGCGCCTCGGCAGCGCGGCTGACGGCACCTTGTGCATCGACCTGGATGTTGCCGATGCTCAGCCCACCCGCGACTGACCCGTTCTCGACCCTGAGCTCGAGGCGGACGAACGTGCGCCCCTGATATTGCGCCGTCCACGTGCCGTCGATCGATTCTGCGCCAGACTGGCCGCCGAACATGGCCGCCATCGTCGCTACCAGGAACAGCGTGGTCATGGAGCCTCCTTAGAGACGCTTAGACGTCACCCATCGGCTGGCGGCTGTCCGGCAGTATGCTCTGCGGATGATTTGCCGACATCCGATCCTCGCGGCCGTGCTCGTGACGCTGTGTGGCTGCGCGCTCGCCTGCCGTGCGATGCCAGAGTCGGCAGCGTTGGCGGCCGCCTCACCCGATGACGACCTGTTGGACGTCACGGTGCCGCAGTTGCACCGTTTGTACGAGAAGAAGAAGTACACCGTCACACAAGTCGTGCAGTGGCACCTCGATCGCATCGATCGGTACAACGGCGTCTATGGCGCGATAGAGACGGTGCTGCGGGCTCAGGCGCTTGCCGACGCCGCACGGCAGGACGCTGAAGGACCGGGAACGGCGCACGGGCCGCTCTGGGGCGTCCCGATCGTCATCAAAGCGAATACCAGCATAAAAGGCGAGGTTACCACCGCCGGCTGGGAAGGATTCCGACGCGCCGGCCACGAGCTCGTCGCGCCGCGCGACGCGACCATCGTGTCGAAGTTGAGGGCCGCCGGCGCCATCATCGTGGGGCTCGGCAACATGCCGGACCTGGCGAACAGCGACACCAATCGGAGCAGCTCGTTCGGCCGCACCGGGAACGCGTACGACGTGCGCTTCTCGCCCGGGGGGTCCTCGGGTGGCGTCGTGACGGCCATTGCGGCGAACATGGCGGTGCTCGGCAACGGCACTGACACAGGAAATTCGATACGCATGCCCGCGGCGACCAGCGCACTGGTCGGTGTGTTTCCGACGCGCGGCCTCGTGAGCATTGCCGGTATCGCACCGCTCGACTGGCTGCTGGACAACACCGGCCCTATCGCGCGCAGCACCAGTGACGCGGCCATCGCGCTGGCGGTCATGGCCGGTGAGGATCCGTTGGACCCCCGAACGGCAGACGCCCCGACAGCCGGCCGGCCCGCGGCATTCGAGCCCTTTCTCAAGGAAGGCGCTCTCAAAGGCAAACGGTTCGGTGTGCCCGCCTTCGTTCTCGCCGGCAGCGGCGTGCCATTCCATGGCATCCCCTTCGCCGTGCCCGAGGCGGCGGCCGCGAAGCTGCGGACCGACGCGAACATTCCGCTTCGGCCCGAGACGCGCGAGATGTTCATGAAGGCCGTCGGCGCATTGCGCGCGGCAGGCGCCGAAGTCGTCCTCGACGAGAGCATCCTGCCCCCGAGCTTCGCGACACTCGCCAGCCGCGTGGCCACATACGCGTACATGCAAGACGGAACGAATCGTTTTCTGGCGACGTTTGGTCCGGCCGAGTATCACTCCGCCGCCGAATATCAGAAGAGCGTCGGCACGCCGCTCTTCCCGTCGTCGATTGGCGTCGAGGATGGCTTCCGGAAGTTCGACAGCGTCCACATCGAGCAGCGACTCCTCGACAGGGACCCCGAGGCGGAGCGCATGTATCACGCGCCACGGCGCACGATGTTGAATGCGTATCTCGAGCCGCTCGATCGCCTGAAGCTCGATGGGTATGTCTATCCGGCCATTCAGATGCCGCCTCCAGACGAGACGATGGCGCAGGATGGCCGTCTCAGCGAGGGCCCACACTCGGAGACCAGCTGGGTGAACATGATCGGTGTGCCGGCTGTCGTCGTTCCTGCGGGCTTCTACGCGAGCGGACTGCCGTTCGGCCTGGAATTTTCGGCGCGCCCGTGGAGAGATGGCGATTTGCTCGGAATCGCGTATGCGTGGGAGCAGGCCACCCACTTGCGCAAGCCGCCGACGCTCGTCGAGCACGGACTGTTGAACGTGACACCGGCCCGCGAAGGCCGCACGGCCTCGCCGGCTCGAGACCACTAACGCTTGATCTGTCCCGAACGGCGCTTGCGTTGGCGGCGCCGGCCGACTGCGAGTGGCGTTCGGGATTCAAGCAAGCGCTTTGGGTCTAGTCCCGCTAGATCTATCTGGTGTCTGGTCGCTGGTGCGTCAAGAACCAGTCGTACAGGTCCTGCCCCGCGTAGACGCGGTTCCATGAGTTGTGGCCCATGTCCGCTTCGATTGTGAAGCGCACTTCGGGGTGTCCGAGCTCTTCCAGCTTGTTGAGCCCGGCGTAGAAGTATTGCTGTTTGAAGTACGGATCCCTTCCACCGGTGAAGACCCACAGCGGCAGCTTCGCTTTGGCAATGGCGTCGACGAGGTCCGGATGGCAGAATGCCGCGACAGGTGCGATGGCGGCAAAGCGATCCGGATGCCTGGACCCCATGTACCAGGTGCCGAATCCTCCCGTGCTCAGGCCGGTCAGATAGACGCGATTGCGATCGCCCTTGAAGTCGGTCACGACGCGGTCGATCATCGCGAGCAGCTCGTGTTCGATCAGGCTCCAGCCTTCCGGCGTGCCGTCGAGACCGAAGGGCATGTGGGGATCGCCTGGCACGCCGTCCATCTTGTCCTTGCCGGCGTAGTTGGGCCCTGGTGGGTAGGGGCCGTCCGCCCGTGGGTAGCGGATCGTGTCGCGCGTGCGGCTGGTGATGAAGCCCTCGCTCCCCTGATGGAACATGGGTAGCTGTGGCGCGATGATGACAAATGGCAACCGTCGCCGCTGCGACCACGCCTCGAACAGCGGGCCGTTGGCGAGCACGTAATCGAGATCGCTCTTGCCATCCCCGCGTTCGCCATTGCCGCTCAGCGTCAACAGCACGGGCCACCGGTCCTTCTGCGCGAATCCTTCCGGCAGATAAACGTAGTAGTCCCGCTCGGCGCCTGTCGCCTCGCTGTGATACGAGATCCGTTTCAACTCGGCCGGTGACCAGTCGCGTGCGGGCGGAGGTGGACCGACGGCCGGCTGCGCCGGCGGCGCGAATCCCCGAGGCACGAGGGTCATGCGGTTGGTCGAGTCGTGCGGATTGTCCGGCGGACGTACGTAGTCACGCCAGAGCCAGCGGAGCATGTCGGGCAGAATGGCACCGCCCTGTTTGTTCGAGTGCGTGCCGATGCCCCACGTGTAGTTGACGTCGTAGCCCTTCTCCGTCAGCGCAGCGGCCATTTTGATGTTCTGCGCGTGCCAGTCCCAATCAGGCTTGTAGACGGCGTCCGCGCCTTCACCGCGCATCCCGCGATTGTCGTTGAGGCCGTCCTGCAGAAAGATCCGAATCGGCTTCTTGTCGGTACTCCGAATCAGGTCCGGATAGACGTGCCCGCCTCTGATGTTGGTGAAGCTGCCGATCGTGCTCAGCACCTTGCCGAACTGATCGGACCGGTGCCACGCGACTGTAAAGGCCGCAATGGCGCCCGAGCTCGCGCCGCCGATCGCATGGTCCTCCGGCCTGGGCGACAGCGTGTATCGCTTGTTCAGGACCGGCAGCAATTCGTCGACGACGACGCGAGCGTATTTGTCGTCGAGTGCGTTGTACTCCTGTGGACGATTCGTGGAACGGTCGCCCCAATCGTTGGCGCTGGCTTCGGGCTGCTCGGCCGTCCGCCCTGGATTGATGAACACCGCGATCGTGACAGGCATTTCGCGGCGGTAGATCAGATTGTCGAAGACGTACGGCACGCGGTAATCGCCGGTCAGCCGCAGCCATGCCTGGCCGTCCTGGAAAATCATCAGCGCGGCCGGTGTTGCGGGATCGTATTGCGCCGGGACGTAGACGCAGAAGTCGTGCAGCGTCCCCGGATAGGCCTGGCTCGGCAGCTTCTCCCACGCGGTGACGGTGCCCTGCGGCACGCCAGGCTGTGGCTCTGAGTCGGGACCGAGTTTGTAGAGCGCGTCGGTCTGCGCGGCGGCGGGACGTCCCGCCGCGAGGAAGCACAGCAGAAGCGCGCTCGCAATCACCATAGACGCTGGCGGCCGGCCGCCGCACAGGGCTAGTGACGCTCGAAGACTCATGTGACCTGACCATCCTCTCGACGCGTTGACGCTGCACGATCCTGACGGATTGGCACGTCACGGGTCAGCGAAAACATCGTTGCGTCCCTTGCCTCGCCATACAGCAGGATTCGCCGCTGAAGGATGCCTTCCCGAGCGGCGCCGACCTTCTCGGCCACCCGATGGCTCGGAAGATTGCCTACGGCAACAACGATCTCCAGCCGAATAAGGTCCGTCGTTTGAAACGCCCAGTCTCGACTTGCGCGCACCGCGGCGCTGGCTACGCCCTGTCGAGTCGCTGTCGAACGGACCCAGTAGCCGAGATTCGCCCGGCGGTTCGCCGTGTCGATTCGATTGAGTCCACAGCCACCCAAGTAGCGTCCATCTCCCGAGATGATGGCAAACTCGAACGCGGTCCCATGTTCGAACGCCGGCACGTGAATCTCGAGCCAGGATCGGGAATCCGCGAGCGAGTACGTCGGATGACACCACGGCATCCATGGTTGAAGTTCCGCGATCGATCCGAGCGCGGCTTCTGCCACGGCTTGGGCGTCGTCCAGACGATAGGGCCGTATGAGAACGTTCACCTGAGATCCTGTGAGGCCGTTGCACCTTTCTGACGCGGAATGGCCGGCGACGGGTCGAGCCCATGTGTAACAACTCCCGCCCACGCGGTCAACCGTTCAAAGAAGCACACCCATCACCGGCGCAATCCGCGGCGGCGACTACCGTGGCATGATCACCGCGTGCGACC
>JBKPMA010000384.1:0-4088 GCA_046731935.1 Acidobacteriota bacterium | reverse complement strand
CGTCAAGCTGCGCCCAGACTATGCGGAAGGCTATTGGTACCAGGGCGCGGCGTACTACCAACTCGACAAGTTCGCGGAGTGCAAGGAATCGTTCCGGCGCGTCACGAAGCTGTCGCCCACCCATGGCGCGGCGTTCGCGTTTCTGGGGCTGTGTGAATTCGGCCTCAAGGAATACGACCGTTCGCTGCAGCACTTGATGCAGTCGCGCATTCTTGGTGTCGCCGACAAGGAATTGGGCGGCACGGCGCGCTACCACGCCTCGATTCTCATGACGCGGATCGAGCAGTTCCAGCAGGCGCTGCAGACGCTCGGCGAGTTCGCGCTCGAAGGCACCGACAATCCACGGATCATCGAAGCCATGGGCATTGCGACGCTCCGGATGCCGATGCTGCCAACCGAACTGCCTCCGGACCGCCGCGAAATGGTCCTCATGGCGGGTCGCGGCAGCTACCAGATGGCGACGAGGCAGACCAAGGCGGCCGCCAAAGCGTTCGAGGCGCTGGTCGCTCGCTACCCGGAGACGCCGAACGTGCATTACGCCTACGGCGTGTATCTGCTCATCGAACAGCCGGCGCAGGCGATCGAAGAGTTCAAGAAAGAGCTCAACGTGCAGCCGAACGACTCGGAGACGCTGATGCAGATCGCCTATCAGTACCTGAAGGACAGCAACGCCGCCGAGGCGCTGCCGTGGGCACAGAAGGCCGTGGATGCTGCGCCGAACAATTACGCCAGTCATCGAGCGCTCGGCGAAGCCATGGTCGAAACGGGCAATACGACCGACGGCATCGCTCACCTGGAACAGGCGATCAAGCTCGCTCCCGAGAGTCCGAGCGCGCATTTCGCCCTCGCGAAAGCCTATCAGCGCGTCGGCCGGTCGGCGGATGCGCAGCGCGAGCGCAGCGAGTTCACCCGGCTGGATCGTCTGGCGCGCACGAATCGGAGCGGCGCACAGTCTGTTGGCGGGATTGAAACGGATCGTGTGCAACCGGCTCCCCCCGGTTCGCAGCAGCAGCAATAGGAACTGACGCAGGAGTTCATAGTCCGTCGTCGGTAGCTCGTAGCCGAAGACCGAAGACCGAAGACCGAAGACCGAAGACTGAAAGACTGTTCGTCCGTCAGATTCCTGAGAGGACATCCGCGATGCGAAGGCTTCATGCAGTGGTCTTGGCGGTCATGTTGGTTGGCGGAGTGGGAGCCGCGTCGCTCGTGACGCAGGCCCAGCAGCAACAGCAGCCGGCCGCCCACGCGACAGGCACCGTGCAGGCGGGCGTCACGGCCGTCCTCGTGGACGTAGTCGTTCGCGACAAGCACGGCATGCCCGTCAGAGACCTGCAGCAGAGCGACTTCGAAGTATTCGAAGACGGCGTCGCACAGACGATCGGATCGTTCACACCGAACTTCGAGGAAGCTTCCGCTGCTATGGCCGCGCCTGCGGGAGCAGCGCCTGCTCCGGCGACCGCGGCCGCGCCCGCGGCACCAGCCGCGGACGCTCCTGCCAAGCCAAGCATGGGCGTGCCGATCACCGCGCTCGTGTTCGATCGTCTCTCACCGGAGGCACGGCAGGTCGCGATGAAAGCCGCGAAGACGTACCTCGGCGACAAGAAAGAAACGCCCAACTACATGGGCGTGTTCGGCATCGACCTCAGTCTGAAGTCGTACACGCCGTTCACCCGCAGTGCCGAGGAGCCCCGGAAGGGGATCGACACCATCGACAGCCGCGCGTCGGCGTCGTTTGGTATCGACAAGGATCGCCTGAAAGCCGTGCAGCAGGCCGCGGACGCTGCGCAGAATGCAACGGATTCGGCGGCTGCGGGAGCGGGCGCCGGTGGTTCGGGCATGGGATCGTCGGGCGCCACCGCGCAACTGGCCGACATGGAAGCCCGGATGTTGACCGGGTTCGAAGTGCTCGAGCGCGACCAGGCCGGCTACTCGCAGGTCAATTCGCTCTACGCGATGATCGAGGCCATGCGGCGCATGCCAGGCCGGAAGAGCATCGTCCTCTTCTCGGAGGGTGTGTCGATTCCGCCGGCCGTGCAGCGTCTGTTTCTCGGTGTCATCGACGCCGCCAATCGCGCGAACGTCAGCATCTACACGATGGACGCGGCGGGTCTCCGTGCCGAGAGCGAACAGAGAAAGATGGCTGAGGAGATCAATGCGGCGGGCGATCGCAACTTGAACCCCCGCCGCAACAACGTCGTGAACGCCCCGATGACCAAGCAGCAGGAAAAAATGGAGGACGTCCTGCGGCAGGATCCGCACACCGGCCTCGGTGAGCTCGCGCAGAGTACCGGCGGCCTGCTCTTCGAGAACACCAACAGCCTCCGTCAGGGCTTCGAGCGGATCGACACCGATATGCGGAACTACTACCTTGTCGGGTATACGCCGTCCAACCCGACCTATGACGGCAAATTCCGCAACATCGAAGTGAAGGTCAAGCGGTCCGGTGTGACGCTCGCGTCACGCAAGGGCTACTTCGCCGTGCGTGACACCGGTGGCGCACCCGTCAACACGTGGGAGGCACCGGCCCTTGCCGCGCTCGATGCGCGTCCCGTGCCGAATGCGTTTCCGTTCCGCGCCAGCGCCCTGGTGTTCCCTGCGAGCGACAAACCAGGCCTGGTGCCGGTCGTCGTCAACCTGAAGACGGCGCCGATGTCGTTCCTGACGACCGAGGATCAGAAGGGATTCAAGAGCGATTTCGCGATCATCACGCGCTTCGTGGATTCGCAGGGCAAAGTCGTGCGCAAGGTGAGCCAGCACTACGAAATGGCGGGTGGTCCCGAACAGCTCGAGATCGCCAAGAACAGCGACGTGATCTTTTATCGCGAGCCGGTGCTGCCGCCAGGCGTCTACACGATGGAGACCATCGTCTTCGACAACCCCACCAAGAAGGCCAGCGTGCGGTTCGCGACCGTCGAAGTGCGCAAGGTCGATCCAGCGAAGCTCCGGTTGAGCACGCTCGTGCTCGTCGATCGAGGAGAGAAGGTCCGCGAGGACGAGCCGAAAGAGGGACCGCTTTACGTCAAGGACGTGCTCATCTACCCGAACCTGTCGGGCGAAGTGAACAAAGCGGCCAAGCAACTGGGCTTCTACTTCACGCTGTATCCGGCCACGGCCGGACCCGCGCCACAGGCCGTGCTCGAGTTGATGCAGAACGGCAAGGCACTGGCGCAGGTGCCGCTGCCGCTCGATCCTGCGGATACTACCGGGCGCATTCAGCAGGTCGGACGCGTGCCGCTCGACGCTCTCGAGCCCGGCACCTACGAGCTGCGCGTCGTCGTGCAGCAGGGCACACAGCAGGTGTTCAATTCGGCGATGGTGCATATTGCTGGCTAAAGGCTAGAGGCTAAAGGCTAGAGGCTACGGGCTACAGGCTAAGGGGCAGGGCCAACGGCTGTCGGCTAGAAGACTGCGAACTCCGAACGCCGAATGTCGAATTCCGAACTCCGCATTCCGCATTCCGCATTTCGTCCGAGGGGGATTGTGATGGCGAAGCGAGCGGTCGTTGTTCTCACTCTCGTCGTAGTCGGGTGGGCCGGCGCGCGGCTGGCTGGCCGGCAGACATCATCTGCCCCGTCAACGGACCATCAGTCGTACACCGCGGCGACGACGGCCATCCTCGTGGATGTCGTGGTTCGCGACCACAAGGGACAGCTGGTCACCGACCTCACGGCCGATGACTTCTCTCTGACCGAGGACGGCAATCCGCAGAAGATCGCGACGTTCACGCGCGTGACGCGCGGCGGCGGTATCGGGCTCAACGTCCGATGGAAGGCGCCGGGCAAGACCTCCATTGTCGCCGCCGACGGCAGCGAGCCCCAGGCGGCTGCCGACGGCAGCGGAATGCAGGAGGGGGCGGGCGCCACCGCGCTCGTCTACGACCACCTGTCTGAAGACGCGCTCCACCTGGCGCAGAAGGCGACGCTCAACTACATCCCGATGAACGGCGAGTCGAAGATCTGGATCGGTGTCTTCGCGACGCAGCCAGCTGTATCGGTTGTCCAGCCGTTCACCACCGATCGAGCAGCCGTCCGCCACGCGGTGGAGAAGTTGATGACGGCCGGGACGAGCTCGACCGAACTGGCGTCGGA
>JBKPMA010000383.1:0-4890 GCA_046731935.1 Acidobacteriota bacterium | reverse complement strand
GATGGAACCGATCACACAACAGCACACCGTTTCGCGGACCGTACTACGAAGCGCGCCCCGGCAACATAGTACTTACGTTCACCTAGCCTCATCAGGTTGCCACGACCATCAGGCCAGCGCGACGACCGGACGCCCTTTTGGCATGCCCGACACCTGGGGGTGCGCTCCCGTCGTGGCACAATCCCGCCGTGAGAACACTCCTTTTTGCGACCTGCCTCCTCGTCGCCACGCCAGTAGCGGCTGCCTCGGCCGATGTGACCTTTGATCCGGCGACGGCGGCGGTTCAGGCCTACGACATCGCCGAAGTGGCGGTGCACGTCACATCGCCCGATGCGAAGAATCCCTTCACAGACGTCACCCTCACGGGCACGTTCGGCAGGCGCGGCGACTCGGCGCGGACTGCGGTCGAAGGCTTCTGCGATTCGGCTGACGGCAGTCTGTTCCGGATCAGGTTCGTACCCGCCTCGCCCGGGGAATACACCTACTCGGTGACGTATCGCCAGGGCGACGTCGAGAAGACGACCACCGGCGGCTTCGCCGCGACCGACGGCCACCGGCGCGGCCCGATTCGCGTGGATCCCAAGTATCCATGGCACTTCATCTGGGAAGGCACCGGCGATCACTACTTCTTCAACGGGACGACGGCATTCTGGATGGCGGGGTGGCGTGACGAACACGTCATCGAATACAGCATCGAGCGGCTGCGTCGCTTGAAGGTGAATCGGATTCGCGCGCTCGTCGCGGGGGCCGCGAATATCTTCTGGGGCGAACCTGTCATGACGGGCGACAACTTCACCATGATGCTGCGGCCCTGGGTCGCGGCCGATCCGCAGAGCTTCGACCGTCCCGGCATCGATTACACGCGATTCAACGTCGGCTACTGGCAGAAGTGGGAGCGCATGCTGCGCTTTGCCCGCGACCGCGACGTCATCATCTCGGCCATCATCGACATCTCGACGCACAACGCCCAGGCTGCCGCCGGCAGCGACGACGAGCGGCGCTACATCCGCTACATGGTCGCGCGATTGAGCGCGTTCTCGAATGTCACGTGGGATCTTGGCGACGACCTCGACAGCTTTCGGGACGAAACCTGGGCGCACGCGACCGGCACACTGATCGAGCAGTGGGACCCGTACCGCCACCTCGCAAGCAGTCACCCGGTACATCGCGAGCACCAGGACCGCGCCTCTGCGTGGTTTGGATTCACGTCGATACAGGAATGGTCGCGCCGCCAACACGCGCTGATGCTGGAGGAGCGCCAGATCCAGCTGAAGACAGGACGCATCATCCCGCAGGCCAATGAGGAATACGGCTACGAGGATCACTATCCGCTCTGGGCGCCCCCTCCTCCCGGCGATTCGGCCGACACGTTGCGCCGCACGGCGTGGGACATCGCGATGGCCGGTGCCTACGGCACGGCCGGTGAGACGGCCCGGCGCGGGACCAACGTCTGGCCAGACACTGGCGGCGGCTGGATCAACGGCCGAAGCGACGATACGACGACCATGCTCGACGGGTACGCGCACATCGTCGAGTTCTTCACCAGCTTCGAGTGGTGGAAGACGGATCCGCACGACGAGCTGGTGACCGGCGGTGCGTACTGCCTCGCGACGCCTGGAGAGACCTACGCGATCTATGTCCCCGACTCGCGCAAGGTGACGGTAACGCTCGAGCCGGGTACGTACGATGCGAAGTGGTTCAGTGCTGGCACCGGCGAGGTCGTGCCGATGCCGCCCGTCGTCGGTGCCCAGTGGACGCTTCCCGAGGCGCCTGGCAGCCAGGACTGGGCGGTGCTCTTACAAATCAAGCGGTGAGCCCGGCGGGCGTCTCCGCCTGCCCCTCGCCCCAACCCCCTACGCAGGCAGAGGGTTGGGGCGAACAACCCGCCATCAATCAAAATCACGACCGCTTCGGGCTGCGTCGGCTTCTCGCGCCAGTCTGGTCATGTACGCGAAGAACTCCGGCGATTGATCGGTGAACAGCCCCATGTCGGTCAGAAATTTGAGCGCACCCATTGCCGCGCCTTGCGTCTTCGTTGGCCGGATGATCGACACGATGGGCAGATGTCGGCTCAAGAAGGGACATGGCTCGGGCATGATCAGGCTCTTGTTCAGAAGCTCGTTTTGTACCTCCAGGTCGGGAAACGTCACCGATACACCGGTCACCGGATCAACGGCGGTGAGAGGCGGCGCATTGCCCGCCTTGTCCGACCAGGTTTGAAAGTGCATGGTCTCGGTCGGCCCGATGCTGATCAGGATTCGCAGCGTCTCCTCCTTCGTGGCCCTCAGTGCCAGCGAGGGGTAGAGGCTGTTCCCACCTTGTTCGATCGTCGGAAAGTGGAATGCTGCCGTATTCGCGATCGCCTGGAGGAAATTGGGATCGCTAGTGTCGGCATCGGTCCTCGGGATCGCCGTGTGCTGACCGACTGCCAAGCTCGGAACGGCCTGCGGGAAGACAAATCCCGGATCGAGGTCTGGATTGTGACGGTCGTCGCGGTAACGCGTCCACCAGCTGGTGTCCAGCGTCAACTGGGTCAGATTCGTCAGCCGCTTTCCGATCAAGTCCACGTTGACACCGGTGGCGGTGCTGCCGGTCAGCGTGCGAAACGCGTTGAGGTTCGCCGGGGCCGCGCCTTTCGAGATCAGATAGGCGTTGAGGAACCGGTGATGGGTGATCTCGTCATCCGTGTTGTCGTGGATGTAGATCGCCATGTCTTCGTCGAGATTCGCCAGGGCCGCGGCGTACGCTGGGTTGCCGGTGCCGCCTGGGACTTCGGCGTCCTGCACACCGGCGAGTTCGTTGTATTGCATCCAGAAGTCGGCCTCGAGGATCTCGAGCGCTGCCGGGAACCGAAGCAGAGCCGCGTCACCCCGAGTGAGACCGCCGGACGCTTCGCTCTCACTCGACAACAATCCCACGGCAGCGGAGCCTGCTCCTGCTGCTAATCCCGTCTGCAGAAAAGACCGCCGGTCGATCGCCTGTTTGTCGGTCCCTTTCCTGTTCCGTGTCACGTCTGCACCGGTCAACGCATTTAATCGACTCTTCATGATTCTTCCTTTGCGTGATCTCCAACGCGATCATTTCATCCGACGCCGTCGACAACGCCGTACACACCGTCCACCCGGTTCCTCCTGACCTGGGCGCGCGACCATCAGGCAGCAAGAGTGAGGCCCTGCGAATTGTCGATTGTGGCGCTGGAACACGGCGCGTTGAGCGATGTCGCCGCTTACGTGGAACGGAAGCGATTTCGAATCGCGATCGTGAGGCCGAGATCGGTGTCGACAAAGGGATCGGTCACAGCTCCGCTCCGGCATTGGCCGTCCTCGTCGCTGGCCGACGTGAAGCTGTAGGCGATCAAAGAAAGGAACGGGCGCCGTGTTGGGCGGCGCCCGTCCGGGCTTGCGTTGCGTGGTAGCGCGCTACAAGCCTACGACTTCGGTGCTTTGAGTCCGTCGAGGTAGGCTCGCAAGCCGGCGTTGGCCGTTTCGACTTTGCCGAGGGCGTCAGTGCCCTGCGCATTCAGCTTGTCAGCCGCGGGCTTCAACGCGGTCATCGCCGTCGGCGTCAAGTCGCTCTCCAGAAACTTGATCTGGTCAGCGAGATTTTTTTCGAACGCCTCGAGGGCGTCTCCCGACGCGCGCAGTGACTCCAGGGCGGCGTCAAAGTCTTTGCGGCTGGCAGCCAGGCGGGCCGCCGCACTGCTCTGCAGCGCCTTGTCCTGGATCGTCTTGTTCGTCGCCTCGCGGCCGTTGAAATAGGTGTCCGCATGCGTCCGCATGTTCGTGATTTCGAGGCGGGCAGCGGCGACCTCCTCCTTCATGTCGTCCACGGCTCCCAGCAGCTTCTTGTAGTCGCTCTTCATGTTCTTCGACGGCTGGGTCACGAGGTTGTTGTACATGTCGAGCGTATGCTTCGTCTCGTGGTGAGCATTCGCGATCGACTCATGCGCGTGGTTCCCGGCCTTGACGAAGCGCTCCGTTTCCTTGATGCCTTCGGTGCGGCTCCGTTCGGCACTCGGCGCTGGAGCAGTCTGCGCGGCGGCCATGAGTGGGGCTGCCAGCAGGGTGGTGAGCAGGACTCCCGCGGCGCGGACGCTCGTGGTGTGCATGGTTCTCTCCTCTTTTCTGTTGACAGTACGGATGAGACCGCTGTCTGGAGGTCGATTATTGCCGGATGAGAGGGCATACGAAAAGAGGAATTGCGCCGTGTGCCCCTGTACCCCGTGGCTATTGAGTCGCGCCGCGCATAGCGTTCGCCCACGTGTGGCTGGCGTCCTGCCGCAGCGCTTCGTCGAACGCTGCACGCGCCTCTGCAGTGTGTCCGAGGCCGAGATGCCCGAGGCCGAGCAGGAACAGCGCGTCCGCGCGTCGCTGTCCGGGCGATTCGCGCTCGCCGAACTTGGCGAAGAAGTTCACCGCGCTCGCTTCTTTCTGCTGCGCCTCGCCCGCCGCGCGGAGGCCTTCATAGAGCGACTGCGCCTTGTCTCGCTGCCCCAGCGTCTCGAACGCCTTTGCCTCGTAATAGCGTGCGGTGGACCACTGCCAGTCGCGAGGCGGATGCGCGGCAAACATCGCGTCGTGGTCTTTGACGATGGCGGTCCACGAGGCGCGCGCCTCCTTCGTGCGCTTCATCTTCGTGAGGGCCTGGGCTTCGAGCGCTTTCGCCTCGGCAAAGCGGTCGTCGTGTCGCGGCCGTCCGACCCCCAGGTTTGGCGGATACTCGAGTGCCGCGCGCGCATCGGCGAGTGCGTCCGCCGGCTTCCCTGCTTTGAGGCGTGCCGCTCCGCGCAGCAGGTGCGCATCGGCGTAATCATCGTGGACCAGGAAGCGCGTGCCGCCTTCCCACGTGTGGTAGTGGCGTCCCGCCAATAGCGCCAGCGCCTCGTCGTAC
>JBKPMA010000382.1:0-3285 GCA_046731935.1 Acidobacteriota bacterium | reverse complement strand
GACCACCACCGTGCCCGTCATGCTCGCGTGAATCGAACAGAAGTATTGAACGTTATGACCGGGCAGCATGCCGTCAAGCGCGCGTGCCGATCACTTCGAGATACTCAGCATCAACAATCGTCCGCCCAGGTTCAACGGCCTGGTTCTGGCTGCCCCAGAGATTCACGAGAGCCGTTCGCAGCGTCTCGCGGTCATCATGGTCAAGCGTCGCGAACGCTCGGGTCGCAGGCCCATAGTGCTCACGAAAGAACTCCACGACGCCGTCCGGCGGAAACGGATAACGAAAGCGATAGATCACGCGAGTCATCCGAAGGTCCGACAGTCCAGCACCGAAACGCTCGCGAACGATTGCTTCATCACCCCACAGCACGGGCGCCGGCATCCCTGACGGTGCGATGAAGCGCGCAAAGGTCTTGAACATCGTCCCGACAAAGCCTTCCTTCGTCCAGTTCGCCATCGCAATCGTACCGCCAGGCCTCGTCACGCGCAGCATCTCGGCCGCCACGCGTTGCGGTTGCGGAGCGAACATCGCTCCGAAGAGAGTGGCGACGACGTCGAAGCTCGCGTCGGCGTATGGCAAGTCCTCGGCGTCACCCTCGTCGAAATTCGCATCAAGTCCATCAGCTGTCGCCCGCCCACGGGCAGCGGCAACCAGATTCGAGGCGATGTCCACGCCGGCCACCCGGGCGCCGCGACGTGCCGCGAGGAGACCGAGCTGCCCGGATCCACACGCGACGTCGAGAAATCTGGCACCGGCCGGCACGTTCAGCCGATCGAGGAACTCCACGGCGCTCGATTCCATGAAGCGCGAAAAGTAGTCGTAGTCCCCGTCCATCCATGTCGCCTTCAGTTGGGCCTTCAGCGCGTCGACGTTCGTGGTGACTGAGGGGTTCTGCGTAGCGGTCTGGGTCATTGCGTCATCTCCTTCAGCGTCTACCTGCGTTGTCGCTGACATGAGCGACTATGAACTGCGGCGGCCCCCGGTGGCTTACCCGCGCGTCCGGATTTGTTTGCCGCACGCTTGGCGCCTTGTGGCTGCTTGACCGCTCGTCCGGACCGCTTGACTGGAACACTCGGGGGCGCTGGTAAACTGCGGAGCGTGGACGCGCTGTCTGAGGTTCTTCGGGTCGTCAAGCTTGATTCGGCGATCTTCTTCAACGCCGAGTTCTCAGAACCGTGGTGCCTGTGTTCACCGGAGTCGCGCGCGATTGCACCTGTGCTCGCGTCGCGAGCGGGGCACGTGATCGTCTACCACCTGCTGTGCGAAGGTCGGGCCTACGCCAGGTTGGAAGACGGCGAACCGGTTCTGCTCGAGGCCGGCGATCTCGTGACCTTTCCGCACGGCCACAGTCACCTGCTCGGCAACGGAAGAACGTCCACGACGATCGACGGCGGAGCGGCGCTTCCGGCCATCCTGGCCAACGGCCTGCGGGCGATGCGGATGGGTGGCGGCGGTCAGCCGTCGTGCTTCATTTGCGGTTTTCTGGTGTGCGATCTTCAAATGAGCCACACGTTCCTTGGCGGGCTTCCGCCGCTGATGAAAGTCGCCATCCGCGACGATGAGTCGGGACGCTGGCTCGAGAACTCGCTGAGGTTCTCAGTTGCCGAGGCCGCGGCACACCGCGAAGGGGCAGACGCGATGCTGGCCAAGCTGTCGGAAGTCGTGTTCGCCGAGACGCTCCGACGGTACATGCGGACGCTCCCTCCGGAGCAGACCGGATGGATGGCTGCCGCCAGAGATCCCGAGGTTGGGAAGGCGCTGACGCTGCTGCATCAGCGCCACGGCGATCCCTGGACGATTGCCGCTCTCGCGCAGGAGGTCGGCTTGTCACGAACGGTCCTGGCGGAACGGTTTCGACATTTCCTGGGTGAATCCCCGATGGCCTATCTGACGCGGTGGCGACTGCAGATCGGCGCGCGATCGCTGACGGCGACCAGCCGGGGGGTGGCCGAGATCGCCGCCGACGTCGGGTACGAATCGGAAGCTGCCTTCAATCGTGCCTTCAAGCGTGAATACGGCGTGCCGCCCGCGCGGTACCGCCAGGCGCAGAAAGCAGCACGAGACTCTCAGTAGAAGGTCTGGCGCATACCACGTGATTCAGCACGCGGAAAGCGGCCGCTGCTGAGGACTTCGCCGGACATCTCGCTGATGCTCGCGTGCGAGTAGACTAGTGGGGCGTTGAGTCGAACCCATCGCGTTCGTCCTTCGCTCGCGAAATAACGCCACGCCACCATTGGCCCTCACTCCCGGCACCCGTCTTGGCCCTTACGAAGTGGTCTCCGCCATCGGCGCCGGCGGAATGGGCGAGGTCTACCGCGCGACCGACACGAAGCTCAAACGCCAGGTGGCCATCAAGATTCTGCCCGCCTCGCTCGCGGCGGACCACGAACGGCTCCTGCGGTTTCAGCGCGAAGCGGAAGTGCTCGCCTCCCTGAATCATCCGAACATCGCCGCGATCTACGGCCTCGAAGAGAGCGGGGGCACGACCGCCCTCGTCATGGAGCTCGTCGAAGGCGACGATCTGTCGCAGCGCATCGCGCGCGGGGCCTTGCGTCTCGACGAAGCGTTGCCCATCGCGAAGCAGATCGCGGAGGCGCTCGAAACTGCGCACGAGCAGGGGATCATCCACCGCGATCTGAAGCCGGCGAACATCAAGGTGCGCGACGACGGCACCGTCAAAGTGCTCGACTTCGGCCTCGCGAAAGCCATGGACCCGGTCTCGGCCGTCAACGTCGCCAATTCGCCCACCTTCACCGCACACGCCACGGCACTCGGCATGATCATCGGCACAGCCGCGTACATGGCGCCCGAACAGGCCAAGGGCAAAGCCGTCGATAAGCGCGCCGACATCTGGGCGTTCGGCGTCGTCCTGTACGAAATGCTCACGGGCCGCAGCCCGTTTGCCGGCGAGACCGTCACCGACATCATCGCCGCCGTCGTCACGCGCGAGCCCGAGTGGACCGCACTGCCGGCCGGCACGCCGCCCTCGATCAGGCGGTTACTGACGCGCTGTCTCGAGAAGGATCCGAAGCGGCGGCTGCGCGACATCGGCGACGTACGGCTCGATATCGATGAGACCATCGCGCGGGGATCCAGCGACGTGCACTCCCCCGAATCCGTGTCCAGTGGCGCACGCGTCGGTGCTGCGACGCGCGCGTCGCAGCTGGCCGGCCCACTGCTCTGGGTCGTTCTGGGCGCGTTGCTGGCCGCTGGACTGGCCTGGTCCGGCGTATGGCCAGGCGCGCGCCCGTCCGAATCCAGGGCACTGAGCGTCTCGATCATTC
>JBKPMA010000381.1:0-4349 GCA_046731935.1 Acidobacteriota bacterium | reverse complement strand
ATCGAATACTCGATGAACTCCAGCGAGGAATTCTCGCGGAAGTCGCTGATCGGAAACACCGACTTGAAGACCGACTGCAGTCCCGCGTCCTCGCGCTCCGATGGCAGACGATTCATCTGCAGGAAGCGCTCGTAGGACTTCTTCTGAATCTCGATGAGATTCGGGATCGGAACGGTCGTCTTGATCTTCGAGAACTCGATACGCTCGCGGTAGACGTTCTTGGGCAGGCTGTACATGCTCAGCAGTTCCTGAAGCCGCTCTGACACGGCCGCATCGCGACAACGCTTTGGCCGGCCGAACCCGCTCGCGTGGGCACGCAGGCAGGTCCACCACTACAAAGGCGGGACTGACACTCGCTCCGACAGCCGTCGGGCCGGGCCGGCTACCACGGCCCGACGTCCATGCTGGAGCGCCGCGGAGGACGATCACGCTGCCGCGCAGTACGCGGCAGAGCGAACTACTTGACGTCGACCTTCGCGCCGACTTCCTCGAACTTCTTCTTGATCGCCGCGGCCTCGTCCTTGTTCACGGCTTCCTTGATCGGCTTGGGCGCGCTCTCAACGAGGTCCTTCGCTTCCTTCAAGCCGAGGCTCGTCACTTCGCGGACCACCTTGATGACGTTGATCTTGTTGGTACCGACGTCGGTCAAGGTCACGGTGAACTCGGTCTTCTCTTCGGCCGGCGCCGCAGCGCCTGCGGCCGCGCCGCCGCCCGCCACCACGACCGGAGCCGCCGCTGCGGCGGAGACGCCGAGCTCCTGCTCCAGACGCTTCACGAGCTGCGAGAGCTCGAGCACCGAGATGTTCTTCACGTAGTCGACAACCTGGTCCTGCGTCAGTTCCGCCATCGTTCTCTCCTCAACTTGCCTTGTTCAGGCTCCGGGCTCCCGCCGTCGCGCGTGCGCGTCGGCGAGGCCTCACTTAAGGGCCACTGGCCCGGTAACTAAACTTCCGCCTTCTTCTTCTCGACCTGCGACAGGACCGTCAGGAAGTCGCGAGGCGCGGCACTCAGCACGCTCACGAACTGCACCATCGGAGCATTCAGCAGGAAGAGCAACTTGGCGTAGAGCTCGGGCTTGGCCGGCAGGTTCGCGAGCTCGGTGACCTCGCCCGCCTGGACCGACTTGCCCTGCACGACCGCTGCTTTGATCTGCAGCGTCGGTGCGCCCTTCGCAAAGGTGGTGAGCGTCTTCGCGAGCGCGACGGGATCGGCGCCGGTATAGGCGACCGCCGTTGTCCCGGCGAAGTGCGTGTCGAGCGACTCGAAGGCCGTGCCCTTCAGGGCGCGCTTCGCGAGCGTGTTCTTGACGACCTTGTATTGCGCCTTCACTCCGCGCAACTGCCGCCGGAGCTC
This sequence comes from Acidobacteriota bacterium, assembly GCA_046731935.1. GTDB lineage: Bacteria > Acidobacteriota > Vicinamibacteria > Vicinamibacterales > JAENWD01 > CAVUPP01. Next base: position 2,996 of record JBKPMA010000381.1, on the reverse strand, counting down.
AGTGACCTGAGGGACGTTCAATCCACGGTAGTCGACGAGGATCGCGGTCTCGACGGACTTGAATGCCGCCTCGAGTCCTTCGAGCTGGGTCTGCTTTTCAGCTTTGGTCACAGCCATTTAATGCTTCCCCACCTCGATTGTGCCGGTATCGATCCGGACGCCCGGCCCCATCGTCGACGACACGGTGATGCTCTTCAGGTACTTGCCCTTCGCCGCGGCCGGCTTGGCCTTGACGATGCTGTCGAGGAGCGCATGCGCGTTCTCGACGAGCCGCGGCGTGTCAAACGATGTCTTGCCGACCGGCGCGTGCACGATGCCGGTCTTGTCGACACGGAACTCGACCTTGCCCGCCTTGATCTCGCGGACGGCCTTGGTGATGTCAGTGGTGACCGTGCCGGTCTTCGGGTTCGGCATGAGCCCGCGCGGACCGAGCACCTTGCCCAGGCGTCCGACGGCCCGCATCATGTCGGGCGTCGCGACGACCGCATCGAACTCCATCCAGCCACCCTGGATGCGCTCGACGACTTCTTCGCCGCCAACATGGTCGGCGCCGGCTTCCTGCGCGTCCTTCTGCTTGTCGGCGCCGGCGATGACGAGCACCGTCTTGGTCTTGCCGAGTCCGTGCGGCAGCACCACGGTGCCGCGCACCATCTGATCGGCGTGCTTGGGATCGACTCCCAGCCGCAGCGCCATCTCGACGGTCTCGTCGAATCGCGTGTACTTCACTTTCTGGACGAGCGGGATGGCCTCTTCGATGGTGTGGGCGCGAGCCTCCACCTGGGCCTTTGCCGCTTCGAACTTCTTACCCATTCCTCCTGCGCGTTCCTCAGCCTTCCACGGCAGCCGGCGCGAGACGCTCCGTGCGTGGTCGTTGTTGGGCGCACCCGGCGGGCTGAGCGCCGGGTCGACCTGTCAGGCTTCGGGCTGCGGGCTCCAGACTGCGGGCCATGTCTGGCTCGTGCAGGGCCTGGAGCCTGTAGTCCGGGGCCTGTAGCCTTACTGAATCACGTCCAGTCCCATGGACCTCGCCGTGCCGGCGACCGTCTTGATCGCCGACTCGATCGTGTCGCAGTTCAGATCGGGCATCTTCAGCTTGGCGATCTCTTCCACCTGCTTCGCGGTCACGGTCCCGACCTTGTTCTTGTTCGGCTCCGCGGATCCCTTGGCGATGTTGGCGGCACGCTTCAACAGCACGGGCGCGGGCGGCGTCTTCGTGATGAACGTATACGACCGATCGGCGTACACCGTCACGACCACCGGGATGATCAATCCGTCCTGCGCAGCGGTCTTCGCATTGAAGTTCTTGCAGAAATCCATGATGTTCACGCCCTGCGGCCCGAGCGCGGTGCCGACTGGCGGCGCAGGCGTCGCCTTGCCCGCGGGAATCTGCAATTTCACGAGTGCCTGGATCTTCTTTGCCATAACGCTCCGGGCCGTTCGATTCGTCTGGCGGCCCACCCTCGACGGCGGGCGACGGGCTGCAGCCTACAGGCGTGCCCGAACCAGACGCGGCCTATCTAAATCTTTTCTACCTGCAAAAAGTCGAGTTCAACGGGCGTGGACCGGCCGAAGATCGTCACCATGACCTTCAGCGTGTTCTTGTCCATGTTCACTTCGTCCACGACGCCGTTGAAGCTGGTGAACGGCCCCTCGTTGATCCGGACCTGATCACCTTTGTCGAACGTGTACTTCGGCTTCGGCTTCTCGGCGGCCGTCTTGACCTGCTCGAGGATCTGATCGACTTCGCTCTTACTGAGCGGAGTCGGCTTCGCGCCGGCGCCGACGAATCCCGTCACCTTCGGCGTGTTCTTCACCACGTGCCACGCGTGGTCGGTCATGTTCATCTCGACCAGGATGTAGCCGGGAAAGAAGCGCTTGGGCGTGACCACCTTGCGCCCGCTGCGCATCTCGACGACGTCTTCGGTCGGGATGAGCACTTCGCCGATTTCGTCCGCCAGCCCGTACGCCTGCACGCGCTGCTTGAGCGACTCGGCGACCTTCTTCTCGAAGCCCGAGTAGGTATGGACGATGTACCAGTTCTTCGTAGCCGTCGTGTCGGTCATGCCCCCGCACCAAACTGACGGAAGATCCATTGCACGCCGTGGCTGAGCGCCAGGTCCACGCCCCAGAGATAGAGCCCGAAGAAGATCGACACGAGGATCACGACGATCGTGGTCGCGTAGACTTCCTTGCTCGAGGGCCAGCTGACGCGCTTCAGCTCGTTGCGGACCTCCGTGAGGAACGTGCGGCCGTCGCGCCACCACTCACCAGGGCGCGCGAGCAGGCCACTACTCTCACTGGCACCGCCACGATTGACGTTGTCGATGGTGCTGGACTTCACGGCGTTCCTACCGATCGGTAATTCGTGGTTCGAAGTGCGTAGCCGCCCAACTGGCAGGCCAAGAGGGACTCGAACCCCCAACCCCCGGTTTTGGAGACCGGTGCTCTACCAATTGAGCTATTGGCCTTCAAAACGCGGGCTGCAGGCTGCGGGCCGCAGACTGCGGGCCGCGCGGGGCTGATGCCCGACGCCGCCTGAAGCCTGTTGCCTGCCGCCTGTAGCCTGCTCACTATTTCGATTCCCGATGCGCCACGTGCTTCCGGCAGAACCGGCAGTACTTGTTGAACTCGAGGCGATCGGTCGTCTTCTTCTTGTTTTTCGTCGTGCTGTAATTGCGGCGTTTGCACACCGTGCACGCCAGGCTGACGATATCTCGCATGGTTACTTTGCTCGCTCGTCGACTCGCTCGACACACCAGGCTTCAGGCGTCGGGCGTCAGACTTCAGGCCTGGTCAGGGTCAGGGTGACCTCCGACACGGCCCGTCGTCCGCAGCCTGCAGCCTGTCGCCCGCGCTATTCGAGAATCTCCGTGATCGTGCCCGCGCCCACCGTGCGGCCGCCTTCGCGAATCGCGAACCGGGCGCCGCGCTCCAGCGCCACCGGCGTGATCAGCGTCGCCGTGATCGGCGTGTTGTCCCCCGGCATCACCATCTCC
>JBKPMA010000380.1:0-3689 GCA_046731935.1 Acidobacteriota bacterium | reverse complement strand
TACGTGCCCAGTACGTTCTCGCGGACGACGACCTTCACGCGGTACGTGCCTGGCGCGAGCTCGAGGCCGGTCTCGTACTGCACGATCTTCCGCTGCAGGTCGGCGAGACCCTCGGATGCGAGGTGTACGGTTTCACGGATCTGTCCGACGGGCCGCTTCTGCTTGTCCTCGACGACACCAAGGACGTCCAGCGACGCCCGGTTCGAGCCCGTCTTCGCGTTGACCGGAATCTGGTAGCCGGGCACGACAATCGAGAGCGATACGTAGCTGCGCTTGTCGGACAAGCGGAACGCGGCGGCGGACAGATAGGCGCTCAGGTCGGTCGCCGACAGATCCGAGAGGAGCTGATCCTCGAGCTGAGCCTCACGGTCCTCGCGCGAGGAATGCGCGAAGTCGCGACCCGCGTAGTAGCCGGCCCGATACTCCATCTTCAACCCGGGGCGCTTCGTCTTCACGGAGATCCGCCGGTAACGGCCATCACGATTGGGATTCGTACTGGCGTAGGCGAGCACGTAATACGAGGAGGTGTCACGGATAACCTGCGTGAAGACACCGCCCAGGTCGTTTGTGTCGAAGAACGCGCGCCCGCCCGTATCCTCCGCGATCGTTGTCAGCGTGTCCTGCGAGCCCGCAAGCGAGTCGAACTGTCCGCCGACGCTGGTTCCGGAGAATGGCGCCTGACCGCGAAGGCTTGCCTGCCGGCTCTCGCCGCCCGGCACGATCGCCTGCAGGCCACGCGAGTCGCTGGCGTAAATCGACACGTTGGAGCGCACCGCCCGGTCCACCGTACGGCGCAGCTGCACCTGGTTGTCCTGCCCGGACTGGCTCATGCCACTGCTGAAGTACACGATCGATTTCTTCTGATCGATGCCAGACAGCGCCTCCGACAGCGTCTGCAGTGCCTGCAGGCGTCGATCCGTATTGAAGATGTTGAACTCGGTGTCGTCGACCGTGAACGCCGCGCCATTGTCGGGCGTGCCTTCGGAATCGCCTGTCGCGCCTTCTTCGAAGCCCTGCCCGCCTGCGGTGTTAAAGCGGTTCAGTGCGTTGAGCAAGGCTTCACGGTCCGCAGTGAAGTCCTGGTCCACGCGGAGAGCCGTGGAGAACGACGCGATGGCCACTAGGTCCACTGCCGAAAGCTGCTTCGTGAGGTAGTCGCGCGCCGCAACGACGGCGCGTTCGAGCTCCTCGGTCTGCATCGAGCTGAGATCGAAGAACAGGACGACGAGGCGGCGTCCTCGAAGATCGGGAGCGGGTTCTGCCGGGCTGGACGCGCCCGATGCGGCTGGACCCGATGGTGAGGGCACCGCTTTCAGCGCACCACCCAGCACCTTGACCGCATCGAGCGCGGCAACATCCGGCGACGTCCCCAGATCCTCTGCGTCGAAGGTCTGGATCGCCTGCCGCTTGCCGTCCTCCGTGATGGTGAAGTCGTCCTTGGTGAGTCCACGCACGATCGCGCCGGTGCGATCCCGGACCACCACGTTCACGAGCACCAGCTCGGTAGACGCCTTGAACGCCGGCGCACGCTGACCAATCGTCTGGCCGCGCAGTTGTGTGCCCGCAACCGCGGTCACCGCGACAAGTAAGACGACGGCGACGAGGCGTCGGAGGGCCATCTCAGAACCGGAACCGCGCGAGCACTTGCATCCGCCGCGCCGCCCGTGCCGCGGTGACCTGGCCGAACGTCGGTGAATTGACGACGGTATCGATCGTGGCCCACTGCTCGGTGTTCAGGAGATTGTTGGCGATCACTTCGATCGTGAGCGCGCGATCGCCGCCGAGCGCGATGTTGCGCGTCAGGCGGCCGTTCAGGTTCGCGACGCCTGGGCCGATGATGGTGTTGCGCCCAGCGGTGCCGTACTCGCCGGGCGGTGGAAGAATGAACGCCGCCGTATTGAAGAACTCCGTCGTCGTCGGATGATCGAGTGTGACCTGCTGTCCCGTCGTATCCGCGCGAAGCGTGCCATTGACGCCGTTGGCCACGTCACTTGTCGAACCCAGCACCCGCGCCGTGAACGGCGTACCGGATGACAGCTGCAGGTTCATGGTCCACGACCAGCCTCCGAGAACCGCCGCCGAGAAGCCGTGTTGCGCCCAGCGCCCGTCGCTGCCAAACGGGAGCTGCCACGTCATGTTGGCCGCGAAGCCGTGACGCTGGTCGAAGCTCGAGAGCCCGCGTTCTGCGGCGAGATCCTGATCGTTCTGCGCCACCACCGTTCCGCTGCCTCCGATGGACGAGGCGTTGTCGATCGATTTCGAGAACGTGTAGCTGCCGCCCGCGGCAAAGCCTTTGGTGAGCCGTTTGCGGAGGCGCAGCGTGAGGCCATGCATGATCGACTGCCCCTGCGACGTCTCGTAGTAGAACGATGAGACGCCCTGGATGGTCAGTCCGTCGGCGGAACGATTGGGCGCGCGTACGATCTCCAGGCTCGAGCCGCGCGTGCCGACGTACGCCACATTCATCGTCAGCGTACGGGTCAGGTCACGCTGGACATCCACGTTCCAGATCTGGACCCATGGCACACGGAAGTTCGGGTCTACGGCGAAATTATTGGTGGCGACGCCCGTCGACGTCAGAAGGGCCGTGCTGAACGGCGCCGGATTCTGGAGCGTGGCCAGCACGGTATTCGTCGTGCTGAACGGCGGCTGCAGCGCCAATTGCTGCACGATGGAGGGGTACGCGCTCGTGCTGTAGTTGATGCCGTAGCCGGCACGGATGACGATGGACTTCCGCGCGCGCCAGGCCACGCCGACGCGCGGCGCCACATTGTTGCCGTCCGCCGTCACGATGGTGTCGGGGAACTCGCCGTAGTAGGGTCCGGCCTCTCCGGCTTCGACTGGAGTCGCCGCGGAGAACGTGGGATCGATGTCGAGAGTAACCAGGTGATTGTCAGCCTCACCGTACGGCGATTGATACTCGTAACGAACGCCCGCATTGAGGGTCAGGTCTGATGAGAGCCGCCAGTCGTCCTGCAGGTACGCGTCGAACGATGACGCACTGAAGCGGTTCACACCCGCGCCGAACTGGACGGTCGCCTGCTGCGGCAGCCCGAGCAGATAGTCCGCGAGATCGAGCCCGGTGTACAGGCCGGTAAACACGTAGCTGCCTCGCGGGTTGGTGTCGCTCCGGCTGTCGAAACCCACGTGGCGATAGTCGCCGCCAAACCGCAGCGAATGACGTCCGACCGTCTTGACGATCGAGTCGCCGATCGAAAAGGTCTGATCCGTGCGCGTAGAGGGGGTTGTGTCGCGGATGCTCGAGATGCTGCTGAACGAAAGCGACGGTACACCCCAGTCGAACGGGGCCGTGGACACGCCGAGTAAGCCCGCTTCGCCCGCTATGTCTTGCGTGAACGCATACAGGTTGATGCCGGTGCGCTCCTGACGGTTGAAGTGCACCGAGAGGGAATGCATCAACCCCTTGTAGCCGAACGTGTAGCCGACCGGGATATCCCAGGCGTTCGACTTGGATGTTCCACCGAGGGTCGGCCAGAGCCCCGCGCTCGTCGAGTCGGACCGGCGGTAGTGGATCCCGACATTCAGATTGCGCGTGTTGCGTCCGCCGCGGCCGAAACGGCCGCCGCCAAACCCAGGTCCGCCGCCCGCGCCTCCTGGAGGACCAAGGCCGCCCGGCGCCGCCGGCGGGCCTTGTGGCGAGCCGGTACGTGTGTTGGATTCCCCGAATG
>JBKPMA010000379.1:0-5785 GCA_046731935.1 Acidobacteriota bacterium | reverse complement strand
CGGGAGCTCGAGATTCCGATCGACGTGCTCGGCGGCTCCAGCATGGGCGCGATGGTCGGCGCTCAGCACCTGCTCGGGTGGGACGGCGACCGCATCATGGGAGAGCTGGCCAAAGCGTTCGAGAAGTCGTTCGACGACATGACGATTCCCTTCCTCTCGTTCAAACGCGGAGGGAAATCGAGCCGCATCGTCCAGGGGTTTTTCGGCGACCATCGCATCGAAGATCTGTGGATTCCGTTCTTCTGCACCTCGTCGAACCTCAATCGAGCGGAGCTCAAGGTCCACACGCACGGCTCGATGGCGACGGCACTGCTCGCGACGACGCGGGCGCCGGGCATCTTTCCACCGGTCGTGCTAGATGGCGAGCTGCACGTCGATGGCGGACTCATCAACAACGTACCCGTGGACGTGATGAAAACGTTCTCGAACCAGGGGCTGGTGATCGGGGTGGATGTGTCTCCGCCGCACCAGCTCGACCGGGTCACCGACTACGGTGACGACATCACCGGCTGGCAGGCGATCTGGCACCGGTTCAATCCGACGCGCGAGAAACGCAGCTATCGGCCGAGCCTTCTGATCGTCCTGATGCGGCTGATCGAGTTTGGCGGCATCTCGTACCGGGTGCAGGCGGCGCGGTACGCAGACATCTACATCTCGCCGGACGTACTGCGGTTCAAACGCAACGAATTCGCGGCGGGGCGCGACATGGCCGATGTGGGCTATGCTGCGTCCAAAGCCAAGCTTGCCGACTGGCTCGCCCGCGGCTCCACCGATGTCGGGGGGTTGGAATGATTCTGCGGCACGAGGAACTGACGCTCGCGCGCGCGTACGTCGAGAACACGGCTCACGAGGGGCTCACGCGCGACCAGATGAAGCGCATCATGGACCGCGGGCGCGAGCTGTTTCACTGGTATCGCGGGCACATGGCGATCCACTACGCCATCAACACCGCCGTGCTCGTGCTGGTGCTCGGCGGTGACGCACTCATTCTGCTGCAGCTGCCGCGCCTGCTGCTCGGAGATGGCCAACCCGGCTTCGGCCGCGTGCTGATGGCCAGCCTCCTGTGCGGCAGCCTGCACAGCTATCTGCTCTACACGCTGAGCAGCTTCTCCATGCACGAAGCCGCCGCGCATGGGATCGTTTTTCCCGGCGCCAATCCTGTGAGCAAGACCCTGAACTGGGTGGCCGCGAACCTGTGCCGGATTGCCGCTTCCGAGCCGAGCTACTACTCGGAGCACCACATGTCGCACCACGCGAAGTTCGGGACGGAAGGCGATGGAGAGTTCCTGAACTTCGTGCTGCCGCGTCGCTTCTGGCTCACGCTGCTGCCGTTTGCGGCGCTCCTGAACTACACGGACTTCATCGCGCACCGGCCGCCCGGCTATACGCGCGGCCGGATCGCATCAGCCGTCGTTGCGCTCGCCTACCACGGGGTCTACGGATGGCTGATGGCCAACCGCTTCGGAGGCCTCTTCGCGATTCTGTCGTTCGTGCTCTTTCTTCCGCACGTCGGGTTCTTCCTGGATCGCCTGCGGCAATTCAGCGAGCACAACCTGATGCCGCTCGAGAACAAGGACGGGGCCCGCAGCTTCGGCGTCGGGTTCTGGGGACTCTTGATCGGCGGCGGCCCGTGGGGCTCGCCGTGCCACTGGGAACATCACCTCGTGGCGAGCCTGCCGTGGTATCAGCAGATCCAGCTGCACTTTTTCGTGAAGAGCCTGCTCACGGACGCGCAGAAGAAGCAGTTCCTGCTGGAACCGGTCGTCGGCTACCCGAAGCTTCTCATCAGGCTATGGACGGAGCCTGGGAGGTTCGTGGCTGGCGCAACCGCGCACGGACCCTCCGGTCCGGGCGCAAACTGATTCGCGGTGACGGCGCTATGGACACCGCGTCGTCGATCTCGAACTCGAACTGCCGCAGGATGCCCACCAGCAGCAACGGCAACTCGATCATGGCCAAGCCCTGGCCGATGCACTGCCGCTGGCCCCCGCCGAACGGAAAGTAGACGAAACGCGGCCGGCCTGTCGATCGTTCGGGCAGGAACCGGTCTGGATCGAAGCGCAGCGGATCATCCCAATATCTCTTCGACCGCTGCATGACGTACGGAGATATCGCGACGATCGCTCCCGCGGGTATTCGATATCCGCCGATCTCGTCGTCTGCGAGCGCCGTGCGAGCGAACACCCATCCCGGTGGGTAGAGGCGCAGTGACTCGTGGATCACGCGCCCCAGCAGGTCGAGCTCCTTCAACGACTCGACCGATGGCCACCCGCCGCCAGCGACACGACGGATTTCCTCGCGCAGCTGTGCGGCATACTCCGGATGCTGCGCGAGCAGCACCATGGTCCAGACCGCCGCATCGGTGACGGTGTCGTGTCCTGCGATCAGCATCGTGACGAGCTCGTCCCGCAGCTGCCGATCGCTCATGCCCTCGCCAGTCTCTTCGTCGCGGGCGTCCATCATCAGGCTGACGAAATCGCGGTTTCCTGGCGCAGCTGTCCGACGATCGGCGACCACGCGATACGCGAACGCATCAATGATTCTCATGCCGTCGGCGAACCGCCTGCGGGCGGGTGTCTGCACCCACTTCGGCAGGTGGAACGGGAGGAACTGCGCGCCGAAGTGGATCTGCTCGCTGACTTCAACGACCGCCGGCGCCAGCGTCGTCATGTCGGGCTCCGTGCTGAACAGATTCCGCACCGTCATCCGGAGCGTGGCGAGGACAAGGTCGCGGCGGATGTCGATGGTCTCGCCACGCGAGGACCGCGTCGTCCAGTCCTCGAGCAGATCTTTCAAGCACGCGGTAATCCCGTCAGCAAACGACGCAACATGAGCGCGTTGAAAGGCACTCTGTGCGAGCCGGCGCTGCCGCAGCCAGAAGCCACCTTCGCTCGTGAAAAGCCCATTGCCCATGATGGGGGCGAGCGCCGCGCGATACTTGATGCCCTTCTCGTAATTCTTCGCGTTCTCCTGCAGGACGTGCTTGATATGGTCGGGATGGAACAGCGCGTAGCTTCTTCCCTGGCGGAGTGCCACGACATCGCCCAATTCGGCTTCGGCGTACGTGAGGTATCCGATCGGATCCTTGAGTCCACGCCAGATTCGAACGGGGAGCGGGAACGACGGCTCCGGAGGCTTTCTCACGCGCCGGCCCTCAGGCGCGCGTGAACCATGACAGGCCGGTCGGGTTTGAGACTGACCCGTGGCAGCGGGCGGATCGCCTGGCCCTCCACGAGCTCGAATCGCACCGCGCGTGACAGCATCGCGATCAGCAGCTGTGCCTCCAGCATTGCCATTCCGGCACCGATGCACATGCGCGGACCGGCACTGAACGGAAACCACGCGAACCGGTGGCGTCCGCTGGAGCGTTCCGGCGTGAACCGCTCGGGATCGAATCGATCCGGCTCTTCCCAGAGACGCGCGTCGCGATGCATAAGGTACGGAGAGAGCACCAGACGAGTGCCCGCCCGAATGCGATAGCCGAGAATCTCGTCTTCTTTGATCGCCGTCCGCAGAAAGCCCCACCCCGGCGGGTAGAGACGAAGCGCTTCCTGAAACGCCATCGTCGTATACGGCACGGCCGCGGCAGCTTCGAGCGGCGCGGCTTTGCTCGACGCGCCATCGGCCTCTGCGCAGACGCGCTCGTAGCACTCGGGATGCTTCATGAGCTCGAAAAATGCCCACGTGAGCGAGTCAGACACCGTTTCGTGTCCCGCAGACAACAGCGTGATCATTTCGTCCCGCAACAACCGGTCGTCGAGGCCAGTCCCGTGCTCCTCGTCGCGTGCGTTCAGATAGGCCGCCAGCAGGTCCTGTCGCACGACGCCGGACCGGCGCCGGTGCGCGATCACGTCAGCGATGAAGCCATCGAGCACCGCCAGCGCGCGATTGAACCGGATGTTCGAGGGCGTCGGCATCCATGCAGGGATTTCGACCGGCAGGAAGACACGCACGACGTTCAACGATTGCTCCGCCTCGAGGAACGCGTTCGCGAGCGACTCGCTCCGGTCGTGCAGGTCGTCGCTGAACATCAGGTCGAGCATGATGGTCAGCGAGCAGTGCGCGATCGCATGATGCAGATCGATCGCGGTACCCGCGCGTGCTGCGGCCTGGCACTGCGCGACCAATTCGTTCGTGTGCCGGACGATGGTCTCGGCAAAGTGCTGGTGCTGCGAACGCAGGAAGGCTGGCTGCGCCAGGTGCCGCTGACGCTTCCATGCCTCGCCTTCCGCGGTGAGCAAGCCATCGCCCATCAGCCGGCCCACTGCGCGGCGGTACCGCGATCCCTTCTGATAATTCAGATGGTTGTCTTGCAGGACGCGCTTGATACCGTCGGGATTCGCGACGAGGAAGTTCACGCCCTTCCGCAACTCGACGAAGTCGCCATACTCGCGATGGACGCGAACCAGGAAGGCGAGCGGATCCCGCAAGGCAGGGACCAGCGTCCAGATCATCGATCCTGGACCGGGCGCAACCTTTGGATCGACGCCGGCCGGTTGGTTGGCGAGTGTCACCATCGACTCACGCGCTCCCGGTCGCGACGGGCCTGGTCGTCCGCCGCTCCACGATGTACTCCGCTTTCACTTTGCTCTTCGCGAACAGCCGTGCCACAAACGCTGGTTCATCATCCTCGATCACGATGTGATCCGGCGTCACCTCGGTGCGATCCTTGACGCGAGCCACGACCTCCGCCTGAACGGCCTGCCGGTCGGCCTTCCGGTCGACCACGAGGGCAATCACCATCCTGTCCCGCGAAAAGGCGTCGCTCTCGTGCTCGAGTGAGACCTGGAAGTAGCGGACCCCGGGAGTGTCGCGCACCGCTTCGATGAGCGACGGCAGTTCGACGCGCGCGCCCTTGATCTTCGAGAAGTCCGCTTCGGCGCGGCAGATCGGCGGAAAGATCCTCGGAAACGTCCAGCCGCAGTGAGGGCAGCGTTCCCACACCATCCCGCCCTGAATCAGATCACCCGTCCAATACCGCACCAGCACAGTGCCCCGCCAGCCAATGTGCGTGAACACGAGCACGCCTGGTTCACCGGGTTCGACCGGTTGCCTCGTCTCCTTGTCCAACAGCTCCCAGAAGAAGTATTTCGGGTTGAGGTGGATGCCGCCGCGCTCGGTGCACTCCAGGAATGTCCACTTCATTTCGGTCATGCCCATCGACTGCACGACCTTCAGCGGCGGCTCGGCGCCGACCTGCGCGGCGAGCTCCACGATGTGCTGCCTGAGGGCTTCGCTCACCGGCTCCGCGCCGAGGACGACGCGACGAAGGCGTTTGAGCGGGCCGACACGGCCCTCCTGTTGGAGCTCGAGCGCGCGACGCAGCCAGTACACGAGATACGACGGGATGGCCAGGAGCGTCTGGAATCCGCCCGCCTCGAACATCGCAATCTGACGCTCGGTCGGAATGACCGCCCCGCCGAACGTTTCGAACGACGGCGTACCCACGAGAAGCTTCGCGATGACGGGCGCGTAGAACGCCACGTGTGGTGCGCCGGGGAACAGGCTCAGTTTGCGATCGTCCCACTCGAAGCGTGGAAGCCCGGGGTCCTGTTTTTTCTGATCGATGACGAGCGACGCGATTTCGCGGATCACGTGCGTGATGTCGTAGTGGGTGAACATCACCGGCGTGGGCTCGCCAGAGGATCCGGCCGATGCGTGCGTGTGAATCGGCAGCCACTCGAGCAGTCCTTGCCGGCGCGCCTTGTCTTTCAGCGAATCGCGCCGCACGAGGTGCGCGGGGTCTCCTGAGAGATTCAGTGCGCCCTTGAGGAAGTACCGCAGC
>JBKPMA010000378.1:0-5019 GCA_046731935.1 Acidobacteriota bacterium | reverse complement strand
CGTCAGCGCAGAGCCGCCAATCGTCCCCAAATCGACTCGCACTTCCAGGTGTCCGGCAGCGCCCAGCGCTCGCGCCACATTCCTGGCGGCATCGACTTCCACGACGTGCCGCTGACCGTACACCACGGTCAGCGCGTACAGCTCGAATCCCTCGCGCGCGATGAGCGCCGCGGCCGTGTACGAGTCGAGGCCGCCGCTCAAGAGCACTACGCATTTCGGCATCGCTACCATTCCCGGGCGGGCACATCACGCGGCGGCACGGACGCAGCCCGCCGCCACAGGTCGCTAGACGCCGCGCGTCTGCGGGTCCCAGATATATTTGTGGACCTGCAACTGCACGCGAACCGGCAGGCGATCCGCCAGTACCCATTCTGCGAGCTGCCGCGCATTCAGCACGTCGTGCACCGGCGAAAACAACACCGCCGCGCACCGTCCTTCAAGCGCATAGCGTGTGAGAACGTCACGCGCGTACTCGTAGTCCTCGCGATCGCGGATCACGAACTTGACTTCGTCATGGGCCGCGAGCTTCGAGAGGTTGTCCCAGTCCATCCGGTGCGCTTCACCGCTGCCGGGGCACTTCACGTCCACGATCTTGATCACATCGGCGGGTACGTGACCGATGTTCACGTGTCCGCCGGTCTCGATGAGAACGGTGTGGCCGGCCTGGAGCAGCGCACCCATGAGCGGGTAGACGTCCTTCTGCAGGAGCGGCTCGCCTCCCGTGAGCTCCACCGTCGGGCACTCGTACGACGCAACGGTCTCCAGCACCTCCTGGATCGACATCTTCCGGCCCTCATGGAAGGCGTACGGCGTGTCGCACCAGGAGCAGCGCAGGTCGCAGGCCGTGAGCCGGACGAACACGCAGCGCACCCCTGCCCGCGTCGACTCCCCCTGGACCGAGTGGAAGATCTCGTTGACCGTCAGCATCGAACTGAAACGTAAATTGTACTCTGTGGCGCCGCGGTCCCGTCCCCCGCTCGGTCGAGCCCGGTGTCCGCGCTAGAATCGAACCATCGATGGGCGAACTCCGCATCGGGACGTCGGGTTGGAGCTATCCGAGCGGGAAGGGCACCTGGAACGGGATCTTCTATCCGCCCTCTCGCGGGCGGAAGTCGAGCGTGCCGGGATTCGACGAGCTCACGTACTACGCCGAACACTTCAACACCGTCGAGGTGAATTCCAGCTTTTACGGCCCTCCCAAGCCCGAGGTCAGTCGGGCCTGGGCCGCGCGGACGCCGCAGGGCTTCGAGTTCTCGCTGAAGCTCTATCAGAAGTTCACACACCCTTCGATGTACAAGGCGAAGCACCTCGGTGACCTGCCGGCGACACCCGAGGAGCTCGACGCGCTGGCGCGCGTAAACCAGGCGGACGTGGACCAGTTCAAGGCGTCCATCGACCCTTTGGCGAGCACGGGCAAGCTCGGCGCACTGCTGGCCCAGTTCCCACCCAGTTTCAAAGACAGTCCCGCCGCACGTGCGTACCTCGAGTGGCTGCTCCGGACGTTCAAGACATATCCCGTTGCGGTGGAGCTTCGCCACAGCAGCTGGAGCGACCATATCGGCGAAACCCTTGGGCTCCTGGACGCGTTCGGTGCGGCGTGGACACAAATCGACGAGCCCAAGTTCCGATTCTCGATCCGTCAGAACTGGCTGCCGAACGTGACGAGCTTCTACTACATGCGGCTGCACGGCCGGAATGCCGCACAGTGGTGGACGCATGGCGCGACCGAGGATCGCTACAACTATCTCTATTCGAACGAGGAGCTCGAGCCCTTTGCGGAGACCGCGGTCTCCGCGCGCGCGCTCGTGAAGAAGGTCTATTTGTATCTGAACAATCACTTCGCGGCGAAATCCGTCGCCAACGCCGTCGCCGTGAAGCACCTCGTCGAGGACGCGATCACCGGCGACTATCCGCCGGAGCTCGTCGAGCGCTACCCGTTCCTCGAAAAGCTCGTCGTCACCGCGCCGGTCAAGGCTTCACATACAGCTTCTTGACGACGTCGGCGACCTGGATCTTCGCGACGACATCCAATCCGCTGATCACCCGCCCGAACACCGCGTATTTGCCATCCAGCTTGGGCTGCGCCGTCGGCGTGATGTAGAACTGCGCGTCCGCCTCCGCCGGATTGCCGGGATGCGCCATCGCAACGGCGCCTCGCACGTGCAGATGCTTCTTCGAGATCTCGGCCACGCCGACCGGCGTGCCGCTGCCCGCGAAGTCTCCGCGTCCCCACCACTCCCGCTTGCTCATGTCGCGGCTCTGCGGATCGCCCACCTGGACGATGAATCCAGGAACGACGCGATGGAACCGCATGCCGTTGTAGAAGCCCCGCTTCGCCAGACTCACCACGTGTGCCACGGTCTTCGGAGCATCGTCCGGATACGTTTCGAACTCGATCGTGCCCTTTGCGGTTTCGATGACGATGACCGGTCCGCTGCCCGGTGTCGGCACGGCAGGAGCCGGTGCGGCTGCGGGCTTCTGCGCGGGCTTTGCTGCTGGTTTGGCGGGCGCCTGCGCGCGCGCTCCCGATCCCGGCATTGAGGCAGCAAGAGCGATGACGAAGACCGCAAGCGTCCAGGGCGTGCGATTCCGCAGCATGGTGTGGTCCTCTCTGACGGTCTGCAGTCTACGGTCTATGGGCGGGGTGCATCGAGCCGCGCGTCAGCTTGCCTTGGCGTCGCGGCCCACGCGGATCACGCCCACTTTGGGGCACAGGTCTCGCAGGACGCAGGCTCCGCAGCGTGGATATACGGGACGGCACACATTCTGCCCCCACGTGACCAGATACAGATTGATGTACGGCCACCAGCGTGCGTCCGCGAAGCGGTACAGGGCCTGCTCCGTTTCATCGGGCGTTCGCGTCTTGACCCAGCCGAGACGGTTCGAGATCCGATGGACGTGCGTGTCGACGCAGATGTTCTGCTGACTCTTGAACGCCAGAATCAGCACCAGGTTGGCGGTCTTGCGGCCGACACCTGGCAGCTTCGTCAATTCGTCCATGGTCGACGGCACGCGGCCCTTGCACTCCGTTGCGAGCGCGGTGGCCGTCGCCTTCACGAAGCGGGCTTTGTTCCGGTAGAAGCTCACGGGATAGATGAGCCGTTCGATCTCAGGCACCGTCAGACGCGCCATCGTTCGCGGCGTGCGGGCGCGCTTGAACAGGCGGTCCGACGCGGCCGCCGTTGTCGCATCCTGCGTTCGCGCAGACAGCAGCGTCGCGATCAGCACCTGGAAGGGATCCTCGGCCTGCGCTTCGGAAATCTTTTCGATCGCGGGTAGCTCCATGCCCGTGATCGCCAGTGCAAGTGCCCGCATGACAGGTTCGACGGGCGCCGGCTGCGGGGCACCGCGCAGTGCTGTTGATCGAGGCCGTGGCATCAGCTCAACACCGGTGTGAGGGGCGGACGTCCATCGAGGACCGCAATGACGTTCCGCACAGCAAGATCTGCCATCGCGAGTCGCGTCTCGCGCGTCGCGCTGCCCAGATGCGGCGCCAGGACGACCTGCTCGAGCGGCAGCAGCGCTTCGTGAACTTCAGGCTCGCGCTCGAACACGTCGAGTGCTGCGCCGGCAATCAGCCGCTCTTTGAGCGCCCACGCCAGAGCGGCTTCGTCCACGACAGGTCCGCGCGTCGTGTTCACCAGGTACGCCGTCCGCTTCATGCGTGCGAGCGCCCGCTGATCGATCAAATGGCGCGTCTCCGGACGCAGCGGCACGTGGAGACTGACGATATCCGCCGTTGCGAGGAGTTTGTCGAATGACATCGGCTCCGCGCCAGGCCAGTCCACCTCCCGGCGGCTGTGATACGCGAGCTGCATCCCGAAGGCTCCGGCGCGCGCACCCACCGCGCGGCCGATGCGTCCCGCGCCAACGATGCCAAGCACCTTGCCAGAGAGGCTGGAGCCCAGCATGAAGTCGAACGCCCAGCCGCGCCAGTCACCGCGTCGTACGAGCCGCTCACCCTCGCCCAACCGGCGCGTCACCGAGAGAATCAGCGCCCACGTGAAGTCCGCAACGGCGTCGGTCAATACGTCGGGAGTATTGGTCACGACGATGTTGCGGCTTCGCGCGAATGCGACGTCGAGGTTGTCGTATCCGACTGCCACGTTCGCGATGATCTGAAGTGATGTGCCCGCCTCGATTGCCGCGCGATCGATGCGGTCGCCGAGCAGCACGACCAGCGCCTGCTTGCCCGCGAGCCGTTGCTGCAGTGAGGCGGGATCGAGACCAGTCTCGCCCGTGTGCATGTCCACCTCGAAGTGTTCTTGCAGAGCCGTCACGGCGGCTGATGGGAGGCGGCGTGTGACCAGGACGGACGGGCGGGGCATGGGCGGATCGTAACTCAAACAATGACCGGCCAGGGCTCACCGGGGCGCCTGGCACCGAAGGCGGCCTCACCTGGGTCAGGCTCCAGGCTCTAGGCTTCAGGCCCCGGGCTACTGGTTCCTGGCGCAGGGGCTCCCGGCTCCGAGCTCCGAGCCCCGTCCTTCCTATTGACTGTCTATAAGAGCACGCGTTACTCTTATAGTTATTCTATAGGTAGAGCCAATGACCGCCACGCCGTCCGACCTGCTCCAGGGCACGCTCGATTTGCTGATCCTGAAAGTGCTGGACCTCGAGCCGATGCACGGGATGGGCATCGCGCGTCGTATTTCCCAGGTCACGAACGACACGTTCGCCGTCAAAGCCGGCTCACTCTTTCCAGCCCTGCACCGGCTGGAAGAGGCTGGCTGGCTCACCTCATCGTGGGGTGAGTCAGAAACCAACCGTCGCGCGCGGTTCTATCGATTGACGCGAACCGGACGGAAACACCTGCAGACCGAGTCCCAGCGTTGGGAACGGATCTCACTCGCGATGGCCAGCGCCCTGCGGGCGACCTAGAGGCCCGAGACCCATGATCCGCTACCTTCGTACACTCTGGCGCAACCTCCTCCATCGGGACCGCGTCGACGAAGAGCTGGACGAGGAGATCCGGAGCTATCTCGAGCTGACGGCGATGGAGCAGATGCAGCATGGACT